>CAYMGW010000240.1:0-4313 GCA_964390085.1 uncultured Tissierella sp. | reverse complement strand
CAGAGATAGACCCCATAGTGGAGCTTTGCTCCCAGCGAAGGGATGTGGTGCACAAAGCCCTAGTGCATCCTTGCGCAAATCCCATGTTATAAGATGTGGCGACTTCTTTTCCTCAATAATTCTTCAAATAATATATAGATTGTGTAGTATGAGCTTCCGTATATGTTTTTGTTAAAAATTATTATTTTCGCGTTAAATAATACTTGATTGTCTCAAAACTTTACTACTCTTCTCCAAAAGTTCTAAAGCATACTTCTTAACACTACCCAACTTATCTTTCCAAGCCTTTTCATCATTCATGTTTTCACTCTCAAATATTTTCTGTGACATTTCATTAATAATTCTATATGCCGCTACTGAATGGCTATTATTAGGATTACTATTATCTGATTCCCTGAATATCTCTTTTATTTTTTCATCGTTAGGCCAATAAATCAACTCTACCAACTTGGCCCGATATTCCAAATCAATAGCTGTAATATCTAAATAATTTTTCTTATCATAGGCATGTTGCGCTTCATGCTTCAGAAATGAAAGATTGAATTTATCGCTTTCTATCTCATATGCACTCCTAACACAACATAAAGTCCCATTTTCACTAACCCAACCACCAGCTCCTGTGTTTCCAAAAGAAATAAAGTCTAACCAGCTTCGTGATATAAATCCATCCATCATAATAATTGTATATGGTTCTATACCGCTTGGTAGTTCTACCTCATAAGTCACTTTTGTGGAGCTCTTCCAAATATATGGTCCAAAGAATCCTTGTGTATCTCCGCCTAAATATTCATAACCCTCTGCTTTCACTATCTTTGCTATTTCATCTTCAATATTATCATCCTTTGGCAAATCAGATTTTGAGCCACAAAATAGCCATAATTCGTAAAAAAGCAATTTTTTCGCATCCTCATTTGAAAGATTTTTCCAAAATATGTTTCTATAATAGTTTTGGTAAATTCGATCTATACCTTCAAGTACTTCATTCTCTGTTCTTTTATAATATTGACCTTTTTCAAAAATATTTATGTACATTTCAAGCCAGTCTTTCTTATCAGGAAATTTACTGAGATAATTTATTGCCTCATGCAATTGTCCTTTTACTAAATATGAGCCAAATTCATACTTATTATATTTACTCATGTCAATCCCTCCAAAAATCAAAATAACTTATTCATTGTCCAGCATTATAGACACTGTTTACTAAGTTCTTATCATTGTAAAATTGCGCAATATATTGTTTTTTGTCAAACATACCCCCAAAGAAGAGCCCCGATATCGCCATGTCTTATAACGTTCTCGGATTAGCGATGTCTCTGAACCGGCCCTGTACAGCTTTTCTTCGTAGGTAGTTCGTACTCAGTGAAGAGATGTCTGCTAATCTAATGTTAGATGATGTATTCACTAATACACCTCAATGATTTTAAACAATCAATTACTATATCTGGCCTATCTATATAGATTAGATGATCACTATCTGAAGCAATTATCAATTTACCTTGATTAGATAGTAATGCTAGTTCTTCTTGTAAATCACGCCACTTATCTTCATACTTAATCGCTTCTTCTTCAGGAATTTCATATTTTATCCAATTTCTAACAGTAAACATCTTATCTCGAGCAATTACTCTTAGGGGAACATCTGGAAATACAGGTATACTCTTAATATCTTCTCCATCATGTAGCCAATTAGCAAATTCATCAGATACAGTTTTATAAAGCTTTGGATTCCCGAAGAACTCAATAACATCTTGCAATTCTTCATTTTGCACATAATTCTTATACTTAGAAATCATATCGATATTTTGATTTATAAGTTCTTCTTTGGATTTTTGAGATAGACCAATGAAGAGATTTATCATTTTATCTATTGAATTTGTAGAGTTTATTATTGGTGTATCAAGATTATCTAATTGCTCTAAATTATATGAAGTTGAATCTAATAAAACTACAGCTTCGATTTCATTAGGATACATCTTTACATATTGTTGAACACATAAGCCCCCAAATGAATGTCCCATTAAAATATACTTCTCTTTGACTCCAATTTTTCTGAGTAGTGTATTTAATTCAGAAGCTATATTTCTAGTCGTTCTCTCATATATTGGAAAATCACTCTTGCCATACCCCTGCCGATGATAGACAATAATTTTAAAATAATCTTTTATCTCTTCAATAAGTGGATACCAATCATAAAATGAATTACCTATACCTGTCTCTATTATAAGTGTGGTATTTCCTTTACCAATAATTCTATATTCAAAATTTATATTATTCATTATTATCTCCCCTATCTATGTATTAAGAATCTACCAGTAATCTAGATGAATATGTCTTCTAACGTCCCGTATTTGCGACGTCCCTGAACCGGACCCGAAAGATAGACTGCCTGGTGGAGCTCGCACCCGGTGAAGGGATGTGGTGCAAATTGCCCTAAGATTGCTCCCTAGTTCACCCTTGCGCAAATATTTTGTTATAGGATGTCCTCTTCACACTTCGAAACTTATCTCTGATAGACACTTTTCCACTTACATTAAGTACTTTCATTTTCTTTTTTCAATCTAAAGTTTTCCACCTTCTCAATACTTTCCTTTAACCATATAGGTGTATTCTTACTTTCTAATATTTCTGCGCAAGACATCCAATATACTCCACTAACCTCATCGGTTGACATGCATTTGGGTTCACCTGATTGATATTTGCATAAAAAAACAATGTCAATTACTACTTGTCCTTTATCCGATATAAATGATTTGCTTTCTACATAATGTAATCTTTCCGAAACTTGAATACCTACTTCCTCCATTATTTCTCTTTTCAAGGTCTCCTCTAAAACTTCATTTTCTACTGTTCTTGTTTCGACTTTGCCTCCAACCATAGATAAAATCCCTGGCGCATGTTCCTCTTTTTCACTTCTCTTTATAATTAACCATTTATCATTTTTATATATGGCTGCCTCTACATTTACAATATAAGATAAATTATCCATATGTCTCTCCTTTCATTCCCTTATATAATTTCCCTAGCAAACCTAATGGGATTTCCTATAACGATTTGAGGCTTATCGACGTCAGATTTCTCAATATTATTTTCTCCCGATGTCGATAAACTTCTGTTATAAGATGTGGAGACGTCTTTCCCCTATAATTCTTAGCATAATAAAAAGAATATAACTTAAATCTATCAAAGGTAATACTTAATAATAATTATAAATTTTATCTATCAATCCTTTCATGTTATCACATGATTTATATTTTCATTCTTTGCAACTACAACCAAGTTATATTTACTAATTCAAGTTTATCTCTAGTCAAATTTATTTAAAAATCTATAACTCTAAACATATTGCCATAGATAAATCCACCAGATTAGTTCTAAGATCTTCTAATCTATTCCAATTTCTAGAATCCCATTCTATACCACTTAGGTCATCTCCGCCATAAAGTATTTGTCCCAATACAACGCTTCTAAATTTAGCAACTGCGAAAAATGCAGCTGCCTCCATTTCAACAGTTACACATCCCTCAGAAACACGTAGAGCTATTTTATCGTCTGTTTCACGATAAAATGCATCTGTAGTCCATGTTTTAACTTTAATAAATGGTATCTCATTTACTTTTAAATACTTCGTGATGCATTCCAAGGCTGACTTACTACATTCAACTTCCCTAGACGGCTTTAAATAATGATATGATAAACCCTCATCCCTAATTGCTGAATATGGAACAATCAAGTGCCCCACCTGAATATCCTTTTTTAACACACCGGCAGCTCCACAAACAATAAACTTCTTAAATCCCATAGCGATTAATTGTTCAAGTTGTGCACCAGAACCAGCTGCCCCTAAGTAACCCTGCACAATTCCAATAGGTTTTCCATCGAATTCTGTCTCATATATAGGTAATACAACTGTGCATGTTTTGAATTCACCAACCTTTTTTAATCTTCCTTCACTTAGCATTCTTTTAAGAACATCTCCAAAGAATGTGACTACGCAATGCTCTGGAATATCTCGCTTTTTAATTGTATCAGAAGGCTCAATCTTAGCTCTTAGAGCAAGATCAAACTCCAATATAGGAAAATCTTTTTTTAACATCATTGCTTTATTCCCCTTTTGCATTATAATTTTATTTACTTAGCATTTTTTCACAATTGGGTAATATCTCGACTTTTATCAAACAGACCAAATGAACAACCCCGTTATCGCCATGTCTTATAATATCCACGTATTTGCGACGTCCCTGAACTGGACCTCAGAGATAGACCCCATAGCGGAGCTTTGCTCCCAGCGAAGGTATGTGGTGCACATTGCCCTA
>CAYMGW010000239.1:0-4313 GCA_964390085.1 uncultured Tissierella sp. | reverse complement strand
TTGTTCATCTGTTTCTGCTACTTTTTCCATTAAACTTTCTTTTATAGATTCTATCTCAGCTTTTTGGTCATCTGAAAGTCCTATTTCCTTCCTTTGAACTCCATTGTATTCATATGCTTTTTCATCTATTACATCTACAAAACCTTTAAAACTACTTGATACTCCTATAGGTAAAGCAAATGGTACAATCTTATCACCAAATTTTTCTTTTAATTGAGATACTAAGTTATCAAAGTTAACTTCTTCTTTGTCCATTTTATTTATAAAAATAATTCTTGGTGTTGTATATTTTTCTAAGTTCTTCCATGATTTCTCTGTACCTACTTCGATGCCGGAAGAAGCATCAATTAACAATATTGAGCCTTCAGAAGCTCTTTTTGCACCATACATTTCACCAATAAAATCGAAATATCCTGGTGTGTCTAATAAATTGAATTTTGTGTTGTTCCATTCTACAGGAATAACAGCAGTACCTATGGAAACCTTACGCGCAATTTCCTGTTTATCAAAGTCTGATACAGTGTTTCCATCTTCTACTCTACCCTGTCTTTTTGTTACACCTGTTGCAAATAGTACTGCTTCAGTTAAAGTTGTTTTTCCACTACTACTATGTCCTAGTAAAGCTACATTTCTGATTTTATCAGCTGAATATGTCTTCATTATACATTTCCCCCTTAACCAGCATATTTATTTAAAAGATTTTATTAAATCTTCATACCTATTTAAAACATTTCACAAAATTTTTAGTCAATTTCTCTTAGAATAGTATCAAAAAACTAATTACCCTTTTGATTATATCATAAGACATATTATTATCATAGTCTTTTTTTATTATACATATCTTGTTACACTTATATTAGCTACATATGAAAGGAGTTGTTTATATTGTCAATTAGTTTTAGAGAGGAAATTAAAAACCTACAACCCTATAAGCCTGGTAAGCCTATTGAAGATGTTAAAAGAGAATATGGTCTTAATAAAGTAATAAAGCTTGCATCTAATGAAAACCCCTTAGGCTGCTCTCCCAAGGTTAAAGATGCTATAATCAGCACTTTAAATGAACTTGCTATCTATCCTGATGGAAATGCAACCGACTTGAAAGAAATGTTAGCATCTACACTTGGGGTAGATGTAACTGAGATTCTACCAAGTAGTGGTTCTGATGAAATGATTGACATGATAGCAAAAACATATATCAACAAAGATGATGAAATAATTATGGCAGATATTACTTTTCCAAGATATATACAAACTACAGAAATGATGGGCGGAACTCCTATTATAGTTCCTTTAAAAAATTTTACATTTGATTTAAAGGGTATCTTGAGCAAAATAACTAGTAAAACTAAAATTATCTGGATTTGTAATCCAAACAACCCAACAGGAACTATGGTTACAGAAAAAGAATTTGTAAATTTTTTAAGTAAGGTTCCATCAAATATTTTAGTCATCTCTGATGAAGCCTATAGAGAATATGTTACTAGAGATGATTACCCTCATAATACTATAGAATTATTAAAAAAATATCCTAACCTTTTAATTATGAGAACCTTCTCAAAGGCTTATGGATTAGCTGGTACTAGGGTAGCCTATACTGTAGGAAATAAAGAGATTTTAGAAAATATAAATAAAGTTAGAGGCCCTTTTAATGTTAATATCCTAGCACAATCTGCAGCAATGACAGCTATAAAAGACACCGAGTTCTTACAAAAAAGCTATGATGTTAATCTAGAAGGCAAAAACTATCTCTATAGTGAATTTGATAAATTAGGTTTATATTATCCTCCATCAGAAACAAACCATATATTTGTTAACGCAGGCAAAAATGGACAAGAAGTATTTATTGAAATGCAAAAAAGAGGCGTTATTATTAGGCCTATGGCTGGAGATTTCATAAGAGTTTCCATAGGAACTATGGAAGAAAATAAATTATTTATTGAAAAGTTAAAGGAAGTATTAGGAAAATGATAAAACAAGGGCAATTCGCCCTTGTTTTATATATATTCCTTTGTTTCATATGGCACACCTTTTTTCTTCAATCTACTTTCCACAACTTCCTTGATGATTGAATAGATAAACACAAATAATGGTACTCCAACAATCATTCCCAATAAGCCAAATAGTTTCCCAGAAACTAGCAAGGAAAATAATATCCAAAATGCAGATATACCTAAAGAGTCTCCTAATATCTTCGGTCCTATAATATTTCCATCTATTTGTTGAATAACAAGTATTATCACTAAAAACCAAAGTGCCTTAATAGGTGAGACAAACAAGATAATGATTGCTGAAGGTATTGCTCCAATAAATGGTCCAAAAAATGGAATTATATTGGTTATTCCTACTATAAACGATATTAAGATTGTATATGGCATCTTAAATATGGTTATAACCACAAAAGTTAAAATTCCTATAATAAAAGAATCTAATATCTTACCACTTAAAAATTTTCCAAATATATTGTTTCCCCTATTTGCTAACTCTATTATCCTGCTTGCTCTTTCTTCTGAAAATAAAGCTCTAGTTGTTTTCTTACTTAATCCCAAGAATCTTTCTTTGTCAATTAATAAATATATTGATACTATAATGCCAAGAACTATATTCCATACGCTTGACAATATGTTTTTAACTATGTTCCCTAATACAGGTATAAGATTTGTTGCAAATCTTATAATACTATCTCTATATTCATTCCATTTCTCTACTATAAAATTATAATACTCTTCTTGTATTTCATACTTACTATTAAAATCATTAACTAAATCTGTAATTTTGCTTACATAAGATGGGATATCATTTACTAAACCCATTATGCTTGATAAAATTTGAGGAAATACAAATTTCATAAATATAAAAATTAATAAGGCTACTGTTGCATAAGTTAAGATTAAACCCATAAATCTTACAAGTTTAGGTTTGCTTTTCTTTAGGATATTAAACCTAAATACTTTTTCTTCATAAAACCTTAGAATGAAATTAAATAGATATGCCATGACAAATCCAATTATAATAGGCATAAATATTGATATAACTTCACCTACTTTAATTTGAAAGGAACTTACTTCTGATGCAATTAAGTAAAATATTATACTAGCACAAATAACAAAAAATGAATAAATTGATATAGTTGTATATTTAGAATTCCAATTAATCTTCAATCTCTTCCCTCCATAACTATTACTTTATCTCATTTTATAACCAATTTATACTATTTACAAGTAAAATAATAGATAAAATATATAGAACGGTGAAACCACCGTTCATATATTATTTACCTAGTTCAAAATAATTGTGTAAAGCATTTACTGCCCTATTTGTATGTTCACTCTCTATTAAACAAGAAATTGTAGTATGAGAGTCTGATGTTTGAAGTATTTTTATATTTTCCTTAGTTAATGCAGAAACAGCCTTTGCCATTACTCCAGGTATACCTCGCATTCTATTACCAATAATGGTTACCTTAGTGCAGTTAGGAATTAATTTGTATTCACAATTTAATTCTTTTAGTACCTTCTCCAATTCTATTGATTGCTTTTCATCTATTATGAAAAAGATTTGTTCAGGATATATGTTTATCATATCAATACTAATTCCTGCTTTTGCAATCTTATCAAATAATATTTCATTACTTTCATAGTCTGCTTTAGAAGGTACTATCTTAACCTGAGTTCTGTTATTTATATTAGCAACTGATGTTATCAGCTTCATATCTTCTTCAATATAAGATCTTGTTCTATGGTAATTAGTAATTAATGTTCCGTTATAGTCTGAATTTGTATTCCTAATAACTATAGGTATATTAGAGCGCATTGCTATTTCCACTGCTCTAGGATGTAATACCTTTGCGCCATATTCTGCCATTTGAAATACTTCATTATAATATATAGTATCCATTACCTTAGCATCTGGCACTATTTTAGGATCTGCAGTCATTACACCATCTACATCAGTATATATTTCTACTAATTCAGCATTTAAGGCTTCCCCCATAATAGAAGCTGTAACATCAGAGCCTCCTCTACCTAGGGTTGTGATATCTCCTTTTTCCGTAATCCCTTGAAAACCAGTAATTACAGGTATTACCCCGTCTTCTAAACTTTTTAGTATTCTTGCAGGATCAACATGTAGTATTCTTGCATCTAAAAATTTATCATCTGTTATAATTCCGGCTTGCCCACCAGTAAATACAGCAGCTTCATGTCCTCTTGACTTTAAAGTATTAGCCATGACCGTAGCAGATATAATTTCTCCACATGCCATCAAAATATCTAATTCTCTTGGATTAGGATCTATGCCTACAGATTTGGCAAGTT
>CAYMGW010000238.1:3958-4344 GCA_964390085.1 uncultured Tissierella sp. | reverse complement strand
GGTTTCAATAATAAGTACTAGTATAGGTGCTATAATTAACATAATTCTTGATTATATTTTAGTTGTAGAATTTAAAATGGGAGTTAAGGGTGCAGCCATAGCAACTACAGTTTCTCAAGTAACAGGATTTATTTATGCATATTATAATTATTCAAAAGTAAAGAAAGAATTTAAGATATCCTCAGGTTTTGAATTAGATAAAAAGGTAGTAATGCCAATTATATTAGTAGGTTTATCTGCATTTGTTATAGAAGCAGAAGATGGAATCTTAATGGCAGTACTAAATCATTTATTACTTAATACAGTTGGTGATAGTGGTATTGTAGTACTTGGAGTTATATCTAAAGTTTATATGTTCCTGTTTATAACAATGTTTGGAATAGCTT
>CAYMGW010000238.1:2057-3948 GCA_964390085.1 uncultured Tissierella sp. | reverse complement strand
TGCAACCAATAGCAGCATTTAATGTAGGAGCTAAAAACTATAGGAGATTAAAGTCAGTTATGCAGAAAACTAGTATTTATGCTTTTCTTACATCTGCTATAATGTGGGCATTTGCCATGATATTTACACCACAGTTAATATCTATATTTGTAAAGGATACTGAGATAATAAATGAATCTGTAAAGGCATTTAGAATTATGGTAGCAGTACTTCCAGTAGTTAGTATTTATTATATATCTATATTCTATTTCCAAGCGCTTGGGAAAGCAAAGACTTCAATATTATTATCGATATTTAAACAATTAGTTTTAATGTTACCAATATCCATTATATTAGTAAAGGCTTTCCATTTAGGAGCGGTAGGGGTTTGGTTATCCTATCCAATATCAGATATATTAGCTAGCATTGCATCATATATGTTAATTAGAGAAGAAGGATATAAGTTAAATATAAAAGTAAACAAACAATTAGAAATAGAAAAAGCAAGAGGGACGGTTCCGTTTGCTTCACATTAAGTCAATAGTAACTAAGACAGGAGAAACTCCTGTTTTTTTTGTGCTTAAACTGTGAAGTATATTTTTTTAGGGTATAATATAAAATATACCGAGGTGAGTAAAAATGACTAAGGAAAGTAAAAACATAGCTAAAATTGCCAATACCCCTCCAGGCTCTTTAATACATGTGGGTGAGCAAAAAGTAGAGAATGTAAAAATTACATATACAAAATATGATAGTTCGGAAATTGAAAGAAAAGAAATAAAGAGTTTAGACGAATTCATAAATGATACAGATGATAAAATAAAATGGTTAGATATAATAGGAATTCACGATACAAATCTAATAAATAAACTATGTCAATCACTAAAAGTCCATCCTTTAGCAATAGAAGATATATTAAATACATCTCAAAATCCAAAAATGGAGGATTATGACGATTATTTATTTTTAGTCACCAAGTTGATGTATTTCAATCAAGAGGAGGAATTAGAGACAGAGCAAATATCCTTTATATTGTTTAAGGATAAGCTTATATCTTTTCAAGAATTAGAATCAGAGGTATTCCACAGTATCTTGAATAGATTAAAAGAAGGCACTAATATAAGGAAGAATGGGGCGGATGATTTACTATATGCATTACTTGATGCAATAATAGATAACTATTTTTTAATAGTAGAAAATATAGGAGAGAAAATCGACCATATAGAAGATGAACTACTATTAAATCCAAAAAAAGAGATACTTCAAAAAATTTATATATTAAAGAGAGATTTGATTTATATTAGGAATTCACTTTGGCCTATGAGAAATGTAATCAGCAGCTTATCTAAAAACGATTATGATTTAATAGATGGCAAGACAATATATTATTTAAGAGATGTCTATGATCACGTAATTCAAATGATAGATATTATGGAGACATACAGGGATATATGTAGTGGTATGCTAGATACTTATCTCTCTAGTATAGGAAATAAAACAAATGAAGTAATGAAAGTATTGACCATATTTTCCACCATATTTATACCTTTAACATTTCTTGCAGGAGTATATGGCATGAACTTTAGATATCTACCAGAATTAAACTGGAAATATGGATATCTTAGTTTTTGGATAATAAGCATTATAATTATAATATTAATGCTAAGATTTTTTAGAAAAAAAGATTGGCTATAGAAATTTCTTAGCCAATCGTAAATTTTTTTCATTATATGGAGGATATAGTAAATTACTATCTAGTTTTCCCTTAGACTTAAATATGCTTTTTTCATGAGAGAATAGATCAAAGGTATATTTAGAATGATATCTTCCCATACCACTGTATCCAACTCCTCCGAAGGGAAGGTTAGAATTAGCAACATGAGATATTGCATGATTAATACAGCCTCCACCG
>CAYMGW010000238.1:688-2047 GCA_964390085.1 uncultured Tissierella sp. | reverse complement strand
CTCCACCGAATTGGATATTTTCTATAATATAATTTTCAGTAGCTCTACTTTCTGTGAAAAGATATAGAGCTAAAGGATAGGGATTCATTCTAACTATTTCTACTACTTCTGAAATATCATTATATGTTAATATAGGAAGTATTGGACCGAATATTTCTTCCTTCATAATTGGATGCTCCATATCTATTCCATCAACTAATGTAGGAGAAATAAATCTCTCTCCTTTATTATAATTTCCACCTTCTAAGATATTGCATCCTTCTAATAAAGATATTAGTCTATTAAATCTCCTTTCATTTATTATCCTGCCAAGATTTTCAGATTTTCTAGCATCATTACCATAATACTTTCTCATATATAACTTTATATTATTGATTAATGCTTCTTTTTTAGACTCATGTACCAATAGATAATCAGGAGCTACACAGGTTTGTCCTGCATTATAAAATTTTGCCCAAGTAATTCTTTTGGCAGCTATGTCTATATCTGCATCTTCATGAACTATGGTAGGAGATTTTCCTCCTAATTCTAATGTGACAGGTGTTAAGTGTTTTGCTGATAATTCCAATATCTTTTTTCCTACATTTACACTGCCAGTGAAAAATATATGATCAAATCTATAATTCTCTATCAAAGGTGTAACAGTTTCAGAGCCAGGTCCCTCAACAACACTAATATAATTATCAGGAAAGGCTTCGTGGATTATTTTCGAGATTATTTTTTCAGTTTTCTTTGATTGATTTGATGGTTTTAAAACAGCGCAATTTCCTGCAGCCATTGCACCTATTAATGGAGATATGGCTAGTTGAAATGGATAATTCCATGGACTGATTATCAACACTACACCCTTTGGCTCAGGATAGATATAGCTTCTAGCTGGTTGTAAATATATAGGAGTGGGGACTTTCTTTGATTTCATCCAATTTTCCAAGTTTTTCATAGCATGATGTAACTCTTGATATATTACTCCTATTTCAGCAGTATAGGATTCAAATATAGGCTTACCTAAATCTAGAGTGAGAGCATTAATTATATTCTCTTCATTTTTCTCTATTATGCTTTTAAGCTTTTTAAGCTGAGTTATTCTAAATTCATAGTTTCTAGTATTGCCCTTATCAAAGTATTCTCTTTTTGAAATATATGGATTTTGTAGCATAGAATCATCCTTCTTTATTTAGTATATATATAATATCATATTTTTCTTAAATGTAGTCTATACTTTTAAGCATAAAAATTATTATAAAAACTATTGAAAAAGTGTAACGGAAGTGTTATTATAAAAATACAGACACTACATATATAAAAGTAAATTGTACCCATACAATGTAAAGGAGAGATTAGAATGAAAGAAATGAATAC
>CAYMGW010000238.1:0-678 GCA_964390085.1 uncultured Tissierella sp. | reverse complement strand
AACTACTGTAATGACTATGGTAATCCACATACCTACTATAGGAACAAACGGGTATCTAAACTTAGGAGACATGGTAGTATTTTTAGCAGCTTTAATGCTTGGAAGAAAGGGTGGATTTTTAGTAGGAGGTCTAGGCTCAGGATTAGCAGATATATTATTAGGATATACTCATTATGCACCTATTACATTTATAGTAAAAGGACTAGAAGGATATATTGCAGGCTCCTTACTTGAAACTAAACTAGGTCAAAGAACACCAATAATTGCCACAATAATTGGTGGAGTATGGATGGCATGTGGATATTATATTGCTGAAATATTTATGTACGGTGGAAAGGCAGCATTAGCATCTATACCAGGTAATCTAATGCAAGGTTTACTTGGAGCAGTTACAGCAGTAGTATTATATACAGCATTAAAAAAGACAAGAATAGCTAATTAAGACAGGAGAAAATCTCCTGTCTTTTGATTAATTTCCTGCTTTTACTTCTTTTCCTATTTTGTAACCTTTAACCTCTGAAGCTTTTTCTTCTTTACTAGATGTTCCATGTTTTTTAGTAGGATTATTTAATTGTTGATTTTCTTTAGCAACGGATAACATTAATTTAATTCTATTTTCTTGATTAACCTTAGTAGCCCCTGGATCATAATCAATAGGAACTATATTTGCAGTAGGAT
>CAYMGW010000237.1:0-4385 GCA_964390085.1 uncultured Tissierella sp. | reverse complement strand
CTTCTATTGTTATTTTCTGATTCCCAATAATGTACATTCTATCTTCCTGGTTCAATTCTCCTCCCCCATTCCTTAGCAACTTTAAAGTATACTATATCACGTCCAAGTATATTATTTCTTACTTCTGGTTTAATTTTTACTTTGAGCCTACATCAGTTATATTTATATTAAATCCTTTAATGAATATACCATCTTTCCACTTCTATCCATAGTGCTAGTAGAGCATATTAAGGAATTCAATATAGCCTCTTCAGTGGCCTCAACTGTAGCTTTAAAAATTTTATCCATCTTGTTCTCATTTATTACTTTAATATCAACTATATCATTTTCTTCATAATGCTTGATTATATTAGCAGTTGAAAAGCCTATAACTACTTCACCACTTCCATTACCTGTGTAGCTACCAGTTCTAGATATCCCAGGATAAACCCTCTTTATTATTCGTTTAAGCTGTCTAGATGATAGAGGAATATCTGTAGCTAATATTATAATTATGGATCCCTTATCTTCTTTTTCATCTATTTCTTTAATCCTTTCCACTAGCTTCGGTCCTATATGGTCTCCATTTATACTAATACTCCTATTGTATGTTGAGTATTTCCCAGTTCAACAATCCTAGATGATGAACCAATACCACCTTTCAAACCATAGCAAATCATACCTGTACCAGCACCAACATTCCCTTCAGCAAATTCCACATCACATCTTTCTATAGCTTCATAAATATGTTCTTGTTTTATATGAAGACCTCTAATATCATTTATTTCCCCATCGTTGCACTCGCAGATAATAGGATTTACGGTACCAGTTGTATTACCAATATCATCATTCTGATTTAACATATATCTTACTAAGGTTTCATGTGCAGTGCCAACACTAAGGGTATTAGTAAGAATTATAGGTGTTTCTATGGCGCCTAATTCCTCAATTTGAATAAGACCAGTTGATTTTCCAAATCCATTTATTATATGACATGCCGCTACTAGCTTGTCTTTGAAAATATTGCCTTCATGGGGTAATATTGCAGTTACTCCTGTTTTTATAACCCCATCATCTAAAGTTTTATGTCCTACCTTTACTCCTTTTACATCAGTAATAGAATTATTACTTCCCACTGCAAAAGTACCTATATTAATTCCATAATCTCTTATTTTCTTATTTGTCATTATATTGCCACCTTCCGTATATTTCTCAATACAAGACTTGCATATGCAAGCCTTGCCTTTTTTATCATTGGGAATCATTTCTAAAATAGACTTAGGTATTTTAACAGTATTACACCAACAATCCGCTTTTCCATGTTGGCAGTTATTATCTTTTCCACAAATGGGACATGTTTTTTCTATTTCTTTCATATTAAATGTACACTCCTTCTAATGTTAAATTCTACCTACTGGAGCCATATATACAACAAATTCATCTTCCCCATCTACTTTCACCATCTCGTCCATAAGATTTTGATCATATGCAGCTAAAGCACAAGTACCTAGTCCAAGTGCTTCACAAGCAATGTATAATGCCTGACATACATGCCCAGCATCTATAAGCATCACCTTATGAGCAAGTTTATCATATCTCCATTCTCCTCTATAGGGCAAGCAACTCCAAATAAAATTAACTGCTGCAGTTCCAGCAAATTTTTGTCCTAAGGTTCCAGATGTTATTTTCTCTTCTAGATTTTCTTCTTCATATAAAAATAAAAGTTTATGTTCTAATGCAAGATATCTATAAACACCTTTTTTAAGCTTTTCTACATTTTGAACAGCTAAATAAGTTTCAAAAGGATGTCTTGCCCCAGCTGATGGCACAGGTCTAACTGTTGCATAGTTATCTCCCCTAATTTCCTTTACCCTTTGAGTTGTCCATAAAAGGTAAGATAATTCATCTATTGTTAAAGCTTTTTTACTGTATTCTCGATTGGTCTTCCTATCTAATATACACTTATGTATATCTTGTTTTACTATAATGTCTTTGTTTATACTAGGTAACTCAATTATTTCAAAATCATTGTCATATGGCTTTTGTAGTGGTGGTTGAGGTAATTGTTTTTGCTGGTCTGATAATATATTTTCCATAAAACCTGATTTCATAAAATTTCTGTTATCTCTAAATCTTTCCATTGTAATCTCCTTTATAGTGAATTTATATGTTATTTAAATATTCTACATTTTTTGCTAAATCCCTTCTTTTATTAAATAATATTTTTAAATTATTCTTCTTTCCTTTCTAAATAAGAGACTATAGCGAAGTATAGATTTCCTTCCTGATTATATTCTATATCTATGATTTCTAGTATATTCTCTTCATTTTCCTCTATCCATTCATTAACCTTTTCCTTAAGTGTAGAGCCATCTTGATAATCAACGATATACATATATTTCATTTTCTTCACCCCTAATATAATAGTTATAGCTATTATATTAACTATGAATATGGAAGTTTCCTTATCTCCTAATAAACTTTCTTATCCTTGGAAAAATTGATATCTATTATCCGTAATGGTACAATAAATAATAGATTAATATTCGCAATAAAAAGGAGAAAATATGAAATATAAAAAAATTGTAGAAGGAATCTTTTTGAAAAGACCTAATAGATTTATAGCACAAGTACTAATAAACGGAAAAGAGGAAACAGTTCATGTTAAAAATACTGGAAGATGCAAAGAATTACTGATTCCTGGAGCTAAGGTAATCTTAGAAGACTGTACTCATAATCCTAATAGAAAAACAAAATACTCAATTATATCTGTTTGGAAGGAAAATATGTTAGTCAATATGGATTCTCAAGTACCTAACGCAGTAGTTTTTCAGGCCCTTAAGGAAAATAGAATTAGAGATCTTGAAGGTTTAACAAACTTAAAAAGAGAGGTTACCTTTGGAAATTCTAGATATGATATATATTTTGAATCTAAAAACCAAAAGGGTTTTATTGAAGTAAAGGGTGTAACTTTAGAAAATAATCATATTTCTATGTTTCCAGATGCCCCTACAGAAAGAGGAACTAAACACGCATTAGAAATGATTGAAGTAGTGAAGCAAGGATATAGAGGAATCATTTTCTTTTTAATTCAAATGAAAGGACCAACTATATTTAGATTAAACTGGCAAATGGATAGTAAATTTTCTAAAGCTGTTAAACTTGCTAGCGAAAATGGTGTTGAAATATTAGCTTATGATTCTATTGTAAAAAATAATAGTATTGAGATAGGTAATCCAATAGAAATAGACCTTAATACCAAGTACTAATTTTATGAAAGCTAGCTGCCTACTATGGAATTTTAGTTAGGTGGCTAGCTTTCAATATAGTTAATTAAAGTATTTTTAACTACTCTCTTCTTGATAAAAAATCATTCTTGATAAATCCAATATAATCCTTTAAGAATTCTATATCATTTGCCCTAGAAATTTTCTTCCAATTTTTTATCCCTAGCATAATTACTAATACTTGGAAAATAGTTAAATAGCAATCCTTTAAGTCGAAAACAAAAAATTCTTTTAATAATATATAGTCCAAGCTCCCATTCCAAAAAATTTTATCTAGCAATGAGCATATAACACCTGAAAATAAAAATACTTTTAATATGTTAATCATTGAATTCTTTATATTTTTATTTTCAAAATATTTAAAGGCATAGTAACTAAAAAACAATACTACTACTACCAAGACTATATGAAAAGCCTTATTCCAACCAAGATTAAATAATGAATTTATATATGAATAGTTATCATTTAAAATAGGCATAAAGTATACTATATTTTCTATTATTGGAATTTTTACACCATAATAATTTTTGACTATTATTTTTATGGCCTGTTCCAATATAACTAATACTAAAATCATAATTTGAGTAATTCTATTAATATTTTTTATTAGTTTATACATGCTTATCCCCTAACCTATAATATACAAAATGAGCCTTTGCATATTTTAAAAAAATGTCTCTGGATATCTTAATTCTCCCTGGATTCTATCCAGTTCACCATCTATTAACTCACATACCATAAATACTTCATCAGACACCTCAAATTGTTTTAACTCCAATCCATATTGTCTAGCTGGCTTGAATCCAAATCTAGGATAATAAGTAGGATGACCTATTAATAGTACCAAGCCATATCCTAAATCCTTACATCTATTTAATCCCTCTTTGATTAGCTGACTGCCAATCCCCATATTTTGCAAGTTTGGTTTTATTGCTATTGGAGCTAGTACTATAACTTCATGACTCATATCCCCATTTAAGACTTCTGCTTTACTTAATAATAAATGACCTACTATTTCATTATTTTCTTCTGCTACAATAGACAATTCTGGAATAAACTGTTTTGATTTTCGAATTTTCTCTACTAGCTTAGGTTCATCTTCTCTATTTCTAAATGCCT
>CAYMGW010000236.1:713-4401 GCA_964390085.1 uncultured Tissierella sp. | reverse complement strand
CTAACGAAGGTTCCACTTCCTCCTAATAATCCTACAACTAAAGGATTATTATTAAACTTACTAAGGTATTTTATTAAAATAAACAAGACTAAACAAGTAACTACTTTATCTAACATATTAGGTATTTGTCCTCCCGGAAAAGTAGTTGTCATAGCAGAAAGTAAACCACCTAATATTCCCGTTAATATAGCATTGTGGAATTTAGAGTTCAGTAAAAGAGATACGAACATAAAAATTAATAGAAAATCAAATTTCATACCACCTAATATTCCTGGTGTAATTTGGTGCATAATAAGACCAATGGCTAATAGTAATGTTGTAAAAATATTGTTTTTTAATTTCATAATATATTTCTCCTTTTTCTATTTTATTTTTGTTATTCCAGTCACTTGGTTCAGTTCACAACATTCTATCTCACCACCTTTTAAAAAAAAGTTGCAGTCTCACAGCACAAATTCATTTGCTCGTTATCACTCGCATGAATTTGGCGTTCGTTGCGTTTGACCTACTAAAGCTCACTATCGTTCGCTAAGTTAGGTCATAAAAAAAACCTTTCATCTCTGTAAGAGACGAAAGGTTAAATTCCGCGGTACCACTCTAATAAACCTAATAAAGGTTCTCTCAATAGTTATAACGCACAACCGTTTAAGCTTCATCACTTAAAGACTCAGGGATAGGTTCAATATCATGGAGGACAGAAGTCTTCCACCACTTGACTTCCTCTCTAGGACCTGTAATATTTACTATTTCCATTCTTCGTCTATATAATATATCCACATTATACTAATAGTATTATACTATGTCAATTATTTTCTTTTGCTAAGTAAGCAAACACTGTAGGATGAAATACCCTCTTCTCGCCCTACAAAACCTAACCATTCAGTAGTTGTAGCTTTAACGTTTACATTATCTATAGATGTATGCAAAGTATCTGCAATTCTAGACCTCATTTCTTCAATATATGGAGCAAATTTTGGCCTTTGAGCAACTATTGTCGCATCTATATTGCCTATATCATAGCCTTCCTCATCCATAACTTTATATACTTGAGATAAAAGATAAATACTTGAAATATCCTTGTATTTCATATCTGTATCTGGAAAGTGTTTACCTATATCCCCTAGCGCCAATGCTCCTAATATATCATCCATTATGGCATGTATCAGAACATCTGCATCGGAATGTCCTAGGAGTCCTTTCTCAAATGGAATTTCTATACCACCTACAATCAATTTTCTTTCCTCTACAAGTTGATGAACATCGTAACCAAAACCTATTCTCATATTATCACCTATCTATGCTATCTACTTTGAAATATAAATTCTCTTCTTCTAAAAATCGTATCTTTATCCTTAAAAAAAGATTCTGCTAAAATTATATCCTCAGGAGTAGTTATCTTAATATTTTCATAAGAACCCATAATCATCTTAACATCATAACCTATTCTTTCAACTATAGAACTGTCATCAGTTCCAACAAATCCATCAGCTATAGCATTTTTATATCCTTTGATGAGTACATGCTTAAAGAAACACTGAGGAGTCTGAGCAGCCCAGAGCAAGCTTCTCTGTGGTGTATTATCAATAGTTTTATTTTCACCCACTACTTTAATTGTATCTGTTACAGGAACTCCTATAACGCAAGCACCATAATCAATTGTACCTTTTATCCCATCTTCAATATTTTCAATTTTTACAAATGGTCTAGCCCCATCATGTGTCAAAACAATATCCGTTTTTTCATCTAATGCTAATATCCCATTATATACTGAATCTTGTCGTTCCTTGCCACCTCTAACAATATTGGCAACTTTATTAAATTTATATTTTTTAACGATTTCTTTTCTGCAATAATCAATTTCTTCTTCTTTAGCTACTAAGATTATTTCATCAATATATCTGCATTTTTCAAATTTATCTATTGTATGAGCAAGTATAGGTTTTCCATCTATTGCAATAAATTGCTTGTTTATTCTACTTCCCATTCTATTACTCATTCCTGCAGCAGCAATGATTACAGATACATAGTAGTCTTTATACATCTTTTTCACCTCTCAAAGTATTATAACACAGTATGTTAAAACAATAAACAATATTTATTATAACCTAAAAAAAAAGACCCATTCGGGTCTTAAACTGCTCTATCTATCATAGATTTTGGTTTAGCAAATATCATCCTTCCAGCAGATGTTTGAAGAACTGATGTAACTACTACATCTATTGTTTCTCCAATGAATTTTCTACCACTCTCTACAACAATCATAGTACCATCATCTAAGTACGCAAGGCCTTGATTTAATTCTTTACCATCCCTCACAACTTGCACTAACATCTCTTCTCCTGGTAATACTACTGGTTTAACTGCATTGGCCAACTCATTTATATTTAGTACATCAATTCCTTGTACTTCTGCTACTTTATTTAGATTATAATCATTAGTTATTATTTTTCCTTTAAGTAATTGAGTTAATTTCAGAAGTTTTGAATCAACCTCTTGAACATCCTCAAATTTCTTATCATTTATTATTACCTCAATATCCAATTCTTTTTGTATTTTATTTAAAATATCCAATCCTCTTCTACCCCTATTCCTTTTTAAAGAATCAGATGAGTCTGCAATATGCTGTAGCTCCTCTAATACAAACTCTGGAATAATAAGAGGTCCTTCAATAAATCCAGTCTTACAAATATCAGCTATTCTACCATCAATTATAACAGATGTATCTAATATTTTAGGACATGGCCTATTTTGAGACTTTATCTTATCCCTAGGATTTCTCTTTATATTTCCTAAAGTAGAAGATATATCATCTTTTTTTCTATGTGGAATAGTTAGCCCAAGATATCCAAATATAGCATATAGCATAATTGATGCAATAACTCCAACATATGGTATCCCCAAGCTGTTTAATGGCTGAGACAATAAAAATGCTATTACTAATCCTACAATAAGTCCTACAGAAGATATTGCAATATCATAAACAGAGAACTTTTCTAATTCATTTTCAATTGATTTAACTAATTTCCTACCTCTCTCAATTATTCTTGATGATAAAGAAAATAATATAATTCCAAATAAAATAGAAACACCTAGATATATTGCCAAACTAATCCATCCAGTACTAGATAATTTAATAATCTCTAGGTTGACAAATAAAGTTAAAATACTAAATCCTATCAATGCCCCTATTAATCCAATGACCCCTCTTAAAATTTTATCAATCATCAATTCACCTCCCATTAGTATATTTATTACCAATTTTACATAATAATAAACCCAATCTTTATATTTTATAAATTTTTTTCTGTAGAATCAGTTTCCTCGTCGTATTTTATAGCTTCTATAACTATCTGCTCAACTTTATCAATGTCTTTATCTGCAACTAAAACCATTTCAGATAATAGCATCTGTTTAGCAGAACTTAACATTTTTCTTTCACCTGTAGATAATCCTTTTTCCATATCCATCATTAGAAGGTTTCGAACAACTGCTGCAATTTCAAAAATATCTCCTGATTTTATCCTATCCATATTTATTCTATATCTTCTATTCCAATTTTGAGGCATAGCTGTCTTGCTACCTTTAAGTATTGAAATTACTCTATCTAATTCTGAGCTATTGATTATCTCTCTTACTCCTACTTCCTCGATATTATCCACAGGAACCATAACCTTCATATCTCCAATAG
>CAYMGW010000236.1:0-703 GCA_964390085.1 uncultured Tissierella sp. | reverse complement strand
CAATAGGCATCCTCATAATAACATATCTTCTTTTTTCGCCTAGAATTTCTCTTTCTTCTATACCTTCAATAATTCCAGCACCATGCATAGGATACACTACTTTATCTCCAACATTAAACATCTGAAAACCTCCTATCTACCTTTTCTATCCTATTATACATCAAAATGCTGAATTTGTAAAGTTTATATTCTATCATAGACACATTTCAGTTGTCAATCCCTTTTTATTAGTATTTTTGAAAGTTAACATTCATTTTTAAATTGAATAAATCTTTTCGAATAATTGATAGAAATATTTGACAACTGCTTGTCTTCATAAGTATAATTAGAATATAGCAAATAATCTTTTAACGGGAGTGGAAAATATGAATGACAATATTATAAATACAGATATAAATTCAGTATGCAAGAACTTTCAGGACCAAGTCTCTAAAGTCCTTATTAGACATAAAAGTATATTAGATATAATAACGAAGCTTGATGAATATAATGCTCGAATCAATAGAGCTGTAGCAAAATCTGTTACTTCTTGTGGATGTATTTCTATTCATGCTACTAAACAAGATTATAGTAAGGATACTTTTGAAGAGATGTTAAACTCTGCCAAAACTCATGTTGAAGGCAATATTTGTGATGGGTGCAAAGAAGTTATCAATGAAGAAATCGGCTCATATCTTTTTTATTTAGCTGCTCTCTGTAATAC
>CAYMGW010000235.1:716-4418 GCA_964390085.1 uncultured Tissierella sp. | reverse complement strand
AACAACAACAGCACCTACGGGAACTTCGTAGGTGCTATAAGCCTTTTTAGCTTCTTCTAAAGCTTCTCTCATATATAAAATATCCATTAAAATCACCTTGGCGTTCCCGACACGAATCGAACGTGCGGCCTTTCGCTTAGGAGGCGAACGCTCTATCCTACTGAGCTACGGGAACATATTTACTTATATATTTTACAGCATTTTTCAATAGATGTCAAGAGTGGGACAAAGGGACAGGCTTACTGTCCCACTCTAAACCCTTTGTCTTGACTTAGAAAAGTATAACCCCATTAATAAAAATGCCATGGCAAATAGCAATTGCATAAATATTTCATATTTTACATCTAAAATGGAACTAATATCCATTTCATTTATTTTTACGAAATAATATGTTGGGAAAAACTTAGCTAATGTTAATACCTTCTCCCCTAAAAATTGTTGTGGTACCATTACGCCTGAAATAAATGAAGTTCCAAGAGATAATACTGTACTTATTCCAGTTATAGCAAATTTGTTATTTGTTATATTATTGATTAAAAATACAAGACATAAAGCAGAGAATGAAAACACCAATGTATTTATTACATATTTTGAAAAATCTACTTCTCCAATATATTTCCCTTTTAGTACAATACTTCCCAATATAAATATTGATGTTATAAAACTTGCTATTGTCAACTGCCCTAAATACATTTCTTTGTTGAACTTCAAAAACTTTATTGAAGATATCTTTCTCCTATTTTCTACTTCCTTATCTGTAAAGTCAGTCATCACAAGACCTATTACAGAAATATATATAGCCAGTATTATATAACTTGTGAAGTTAAAATAAAACTTAAACCATGTATTTGCCTTTTGATTTATATTATTATTACTAGATTCAACTAGATTTACCTTTATACCTTCATCCAAGGCATTGTTTACATTAGATAAATCAAATTTACCATTTTCATAGGTTGCGTTGGTAAAGGATATAAATTTATTAATCTGATTTTGAATTTGATAAGATGCTATATTTCTATCATCTTTAAATAACTCAATAGCCTTCTCCTTATTTATTACTCTTTCCTCAAAATCTTCTGGGATAACAATTACTGCATCTGCTATTTGTAGAAAAACTTGTTCCTTAATATAACCCTCATCTGGATTTATGTCAATTATATTATTCTTTTTCTCTAAATAATCTATTAAAACCTTTGATAATTCACTACCACTATTATCAACTATCCCAATACTAAACTTTGTTTCCATAAAGCTTGTTTCTTTTTGTGCATTAGTACTACCATTTAATATTGATAAAATGAAGAAAATAATAGTATAGGAAAGTATAACACCTTTATTTTTTAATGCTATTTTAATAAAATACTTATATACTGTCATAGGTCTTCCTCCTTAAAAATCCATAGGACATACTAATCAAAACTATACAATAAATTGATAAAACCAAAATTCCTTCACTTACGTTTTGAGTGTTCTCCAACAGATTTATTCTATAAAGATTATTAGTTATTATAGCAATAGGATTTATCCTTCCTAATATTGGAATATTTTTATCAACTAAAATCTTTATATTTGGTGACATCATGCCTGATAAAGCTGATAAAAACAAAGTAATAATAATACCTAAAATGGTTTTTACATTTCCATTTTGTTTATTAGAAGCACCAATCAATATACCAAGAGCTACTCCAAATAAATTTCCTATTATTATAAAAATAGTACTATACTTTATCTCTGTAAATAGGTCAATTTTTAAAATATACTTTATAAAGATGAGTAATACCCCATTGGAAAGTAAATTTAAGATTAAAGAAACTATAACTCCTGCTAATAGAAAGTCATTTTTTCGTAAGGGTGTTATATTTATTCTTTTGCCTACATTAGTTAAATTTGCTTGAATTAAACTGACAGTTTCAATTCCTGGAAAAATTCCATAGGTAGAAACCATTGCAATTAAGGAGTAAAATATTATAATTATAACATCTGCTTTTTGATTTCTGTCTGAAATATAATCCACTGTAAAATCAAACTTTTCAATTGGTACATTTAACTCTCCCATCTGTTTAATTTGATCAAGTACCTCTTTAATTATAGTTTGATTTATCCCCGATTTTTTAACTAATAGATTTAAGTCATTGTCGATAAATCCCTGAATTTCATCATTTTCTAATTTTTCATTTGCTTCATCTTCAGAGATTTTGTGGACATCTAGAAATTCAATTTCTTCTAGGATAAATGCAATAGGATTTTCGTTTTTTATTCCTATATCTATATTTTCTAACTCTATATTTATCAATCCATTAAAAGCTGTATAGAAAAATATGGCCATTATTAATGGGTATATTAAACTCCAGAAAACAAAAGCTTTATCTCTATATAAATTTTTCCCTTGATAAACACAATTTCTAAATATATTTTTCATATCAATCCCTAAGCTCCTTCCCTGTTAATTCTAAGAATACATCATTTAATGTAGGCAATTGACTATAAAGCTTTGTATAGGTCAGATTATTTTCTTTTATAAATTCCAATAGATTTGATAAATTATTGAGTCCATTTTCAAATTTTATAATATAGTCATCTTCCCTTTTCTCTATATCAATTACATGAGGTATGCTTCTGAGCTTCTGAGCTTTTTCATCCTCAATAACTGAGAATCCAACTACTATTTTTTCAGTCGTTGTTATCATAGCTTTTAATTCCTCATTAGTTCCTGAAACTAGATTCTTACCATTATCCATGATAATAATTCTCTTACAAAGCATTTCTGCTTCCTCTAGATAGTGAGTTGTATATATAATAGTGCTTCCTTCTTGGTTTAACTTTTTAATTCCATCTAATATGAAGTTTCTACTTTGAGCGTCTACTGCAACAGTAGGTTCATCTAGAAAAATCAACTTAGGTTTGTGGGCTATTCCACAGGCAATATTTAATCTTCTCTTAAGTCCCCCACTTAATTTCTTAGGATAAAACTTTACATAATCCTTCAGGCCTACAAATTCTATAGCTTCTTCTACATATTGTTTTCTCGTAACTTTATCTTCTACATAAAGTCCACAAAAATAATCTATATTTTCTCTTACTGTCAAATTATCAAATACTGAAACCTCTTGAGGTACTACTCCTATTTCCCTTTTAATATCATAGGAATTTGGAGTCATTTTCTGACCAAATATTTCTATTTCACCTTTATCAAAGCTTAATAATGAAAGAATACAATTTATTGCTGTAGTTTTTCCACAACCATTAGGCCCCAAAAGTCCTAATATCTCTCCCTCTTCAACTTCCATATTAAAATGTTCAAGGGCAATTAACTCTTTATATCTTTTTACTAAATTTTTTACTTTTACTATCATTTAAATCACTCCTATATTTCATCTTAATTCAATTATATGGATTTAATAGTTTTCCTTGTAGTGTATAGAATCACAATATAGTATGACAAATGTCATATGCTTAATTGTATAATGTAATAAATATTAGTATAATTGGAGTATGAGGGAGGAATTTTAGTGAGAAAATTTATAGAAAAATCATTTATAGTTCTTTTTTGCTTGTATAATACTTATAAAATAAATCCAACTAGGGACTTAGTCTTTTACTTTCTTATATCTCTGATTATTTCCTTAGCTTTAGACTTATTTCAACCTAGAAAAATAAAAATTTTTCTTTATTTTGTTTTTTTAATACTTTATCTTTATG
>CAYMGW010000235.1:0-706 GCA_964390085.1 uncultured Tissierella sp. | reverse complement strand
TAATATGTATTTAGATTTTAATATATATAGTTTTTTCATCATACCTATAATTCTAAGGGATTTTTCTATAATAAATCTATTAATCTCCTGTATATCTGTCTATCTCTCAGTTATGACAAAAAAGTTTAATATATTTCTAAATCAAAATAAGATGGTAAGGGATGAATTGAAAGAAGACGCTATTTATTTAAAGAAATATAATGAGCAATTAAAAATTGATAGAGAAAAGAATATCCATATTGCCATACTTACAGAAAGAAATAGAATTGCAAGAGAACTCCATGATTCTATAGGTCATGCCATAAGCAGTAGTATCTTACAGGTCGAAGCTTTAAAGATAGTCTCTGATAATACCATGATAGAAGGTTTAGATTTACTTCAAAACACCTTAAATAATGGAATGAATGATATAAGAATGAGTATCCACAATTTATATAATGAATCCCTTGATTTGGAAAGTAGAATCGAAAGTCTTTGTGGTGAAGTTCCCACTATAGACATTCAACTTATATATAAGTTAGAAGATAGTTTACCATATGATTTGAAATTTGATATATTATCTATTATAAGAGAAGCCATCACCAATTGTGTTAAACATTCTAATGCTACGGAACTTAAAATTAGTCTCCTAAGCCAGCCTAAGTTCTATTCTATTATAGTAAAGGATAATGGCAGTAAATTTAATAAGAAAGATAATCTGTTAACT
>CAYMGW010000234.1:1953-4422 GCA_964390085.1 uncultured Tissierella sp. | reverse complement strand
GATCCTTAGTACAAGTAGCAGCATTACCTAAGGGTGCAGATATTGAAATTGAAGGAATTGCAATAATATAAATAAAAAAACCTAGTTCAATTTGAACTAGGTTTTTTATCATATTCTATACATACTTGTTCTTCTTCGCCTTTGTATTCTTCTCTTTCTATTTAAAGCAGATATTCTGCCAAGTATTAGTATGATAAAAACAAATATATACCATTTACTAAAAATTATTTTAAATAGACTAGGAGTGGGCTTCTTTTCTACATACATAGTAGAAATAATATCTGTTTCACCTATAACTTTTCCATCTAAAAGATACTCTACCTTACCGATTACTTGATCTTTTGATATAGGAGCTTCTAAGTTTTCGTTTATTACAACCTTTTCCTTTATTTCATCTTTTTGGTTTTTTCTAATTATAAAATTAAAATTAGTTTTAGTAACTCCAGCCACAAAAGGAACAACACCATTATTTATATTAAAATTGTCAATAAATTTATTAGCAAAGCCAATCTTTATATTTTCAAAATTTTCAAGGCCATAATTTAATAATTTATGAGTATCGGAGTAAATATTTTTGCCATCTGACTTTAATACTACAGCTATAAGCTTGTGACCATTTTTATCTAGAGATGTAACAAGACATTGCTTGGCTACTACTGTGTAACCACTCTTTACACCATTTACTCCATCGTATTTAATAGGTGTAAGTTTTCCATCCACATCAATCTTCTCATTGCTATATAGAATTCTATTAGCTGATTTTAGATATCTAGTTTCAGTCTTTTTATTTGTTATAGGTATAGTATAAGTATAATTTTTAACTATAGATCTGAATTTTTCATTTTGCATTGCATATCTGGCAATCAATGCTAAATCATATGCCGTTGTCATATGCTCTTCATTAGGTAAGCCATTAGGATTAGCAAAGTTAGTGTTTAAACAACCTATTGACTTTGCTTTTTCATTCATAAGATTATTAAATTCCTCTATGCTTCCAGAAATATGCTTTGCTATGGCAAGAGCTGCATCATTTGCAGATTCAATAAGTAGAGCGTTCAATAAATGTTCTAAGGACAATTGTTCACCAGGCTCCAAAGCTATATGGGTTCCATCAGTTAAATTTACCACTTCTGGGTCTATAGTAACGATATCATCCATATTACCTTTTTCAATTGCTAATATTGCAGTCATAATTTTAGTAGTGCTGGCAGGATAAAACTGAGAATGGGAATTTTTTTCATATAAAATCTCAGCTGTATCCATATCAATTAAAATGGCTCCTTCTCCAGATAGATTTAGTTCTTCTGCATAGGAAAAGGAATATGTACTAAATAGAAATATAAGAACAAATAAAAGTAAAGCTTTTTTCAAATTATCCACCACCTAATCTTAATACTATGATTATATCAAATAAAGGACAAATAATTAAGTATAAATATTTAAAAAAAGAAGGGAAAACAAAAAATAGGTCGAATATTAACAAATAAGAATATATTTTGGGGGGTAGACACATGGGTTCCTTTACAAAGAGAGAGCAAATAGTTATACTATTAATAGTTTTTACAATTATATTTTCTTTGGGTTTTAAATTTTTTATAAAGGATATAATTGAAGCAAGGGAGAAAACTATAGAGGTTACCAGCACTGAAGATGTAGTGGATATGGAAGAAGTGGAAGAAAACAATTTAATAAATGATGAAGATAAGATTATTATGGTGCATATAAGTGGACAAGTTTATAATCCTGGCATAGTAGAATTAGAACTAGGAAATAGAGTAATTGATGCAGTAAAATTAGCTGGGGGATTGAAAAAAGATGCTGATATAGATAGAATAAACTTAGCAAAGAAATTAGTAGATGAAGAAAAAATATATATACCTAAAATAGGTGAAGAAATATCCAATGATATGGCTGTAGCGTCTAAGAGCAGCTACAAAGAAGAATCTGGCAAGATAAATATAAATACTTGTAGTAAAGAAGAGCTAATAGCCTTGCCTGGTATAGGAGAGGCAATTGCTAATAGAATAATTGAATATAGGTCTACAGCACCATTTAAAAGTATTGAAGATATTAAGAATGTTTCAGGTATAGGAGATAAAAAATTTGAAGCAATAAAAGAATTAATTATAGTAAATTAAAGAGGTGTGATAAATGGAAAAAAGATTAACTCAATTAACAAAAAGCTCCGGATGAGCAGCTAAAATCGGTCCCGATATATTGGCACAAGTTTTGTGCCACTTACCAAAAACTTATGATGAAAACCTATTAGTAGGATTAGATACATCAGATGATGCAGCTGTATATAAAATAAATGATGAGTTAGCAATGATTCAGACATTAGACTTTTTTACTCCAGTAGTAGATGACCCATATACATTTGGACAAATTGCAGCAACAAATTCTTTATCTGATGTTTATGCTATGGGTGGAGAACCAAAATTAGCTATGAATATCGTATGCTTTCCAAAT
>CAYMGW010000234.1:0-1943 GCA_964390085.1 uncultured Tissierella sp. | reverse complement strand
TAAGGGGAGGATATGATAAAGTAAAAGAAGCAGGAGCTATTACAGTGGGAGGACATACTGTGGAAGATGATGAGCCAAAGTACGGGTTGTCAGTTGCAGGATTTGTACATCCAGATAAAGTACTTACAAATAGCAATGCTAAACCAGGGGATGTACTTATATTGACTAAACCTTTGGGTTTAGGCGTAATAAATACTGCTATAAAAGGTGAAATTGCAGACAAAGATACTTATGAGGAAGCAGTAAAGGTAATGACAACATTAAATAAGTATGCAAAAGAGGCTCTAGACCGTACAGGAGGCGCGAATAGCCTTACAGATATAACAGGCTTTGGACTCTTGGGTCATGCCTTAGAAATGGCTACAGGAAGCTCTGTGACCATAAAGATAAATCATAAGAATATTCCAATAGTTTCAAATGCCTTAGAATATGCTCGTATGGGATTAGTCCCTGCAGGTGCTTATGCAAATAGAACTCATACTGGGGATAATGTTTATATAAATGAATATGTACCAAAGGATATAGAAGATATCCTATTTGATCCTCAAACTTCTGGAGGGCTTTTAATATCCATTCCAAAGGAAAAACAAGATAAACTATTAGAAGAATTGAAATTAACCCCTACTAAATATGCAGTAGTAGGAGAAGTATGTGAAAAGCAGGAGTATTATGTAATAGTAGAATAGAAAATAAGGAAGGGATTATATGGCACAAAAAAATCTATTTACTTTAATACCTAAAGTAGATGAAATCTTAGATAAAGATACCATAAAAGAATTATTAGAATATATACCAAGGAAAACCGTATTAGATAGTATAAGAACAGAAATAGAAGAAATCAGATGTAAGATTAAAGAAAAAGAAGTTTCAGAAGAAGATATAGTAAAAGCAATTGAAAATATTGATTTAAAAATAAAACTTAGGGCAGAAGAAAAGAATGCCTATAAATTAAAAAGAGTAGTAAATGCTACAGGAGTTGTAATCCATACTAATCTAGGGAGATCCCTAATTAATGAAAAAATCATGGATAATGTTAAAGAAATTGCCATTAACTATTCAAATTTAGAATATGATTTGGAAACAGGCTCAAGAGGATCTAGATATAGTCATTTAGAGGAAATAATATCTGAGATAACAGGTGGAGAAGCAGCTATGGTTGTTAACAATAATGCAGCTGCAGTAATGCTTGTACTAAGTACTATGGCTAAGAATAAGGAAGTAATAGTGTCTCGTGGTGAACTAGTTGAGATAGGGGGCTCCTTTAGGATACCAGATGTAATGGAGCAAAGTGGAGCATCTTTAGTAGCAGTTGGAACAACAAATAAGACTCATCTATGGGATTTTGAAAATGCTATAAACGAAAATACAGGAGCTTTACTTAAAGTTCATACTAGTAATTATAGAATATTAGGATTTACATCAAATGTTGATTCAGAGGAATTGGTTCCATTAAAGGAAAAATATAATTTACCTCTTATAGAAGATTTAGGCAGTGGCGTACTCGTAGATTTATCTAAATATGGTATTGAATATGAGCCAACAGTTCAAGAATCTTTGAGAAAGGGGATAGACGTAGTTACATTTAGTGGAGATAAGCTTTTAGGAGGGCCACAGGTAGGAGTTATAGTAGGAAAGAAAGAATATATCCAAGCAATGAAAAAAAATCCATTGACAAGAGCATTTAGAGTAGATAAATTTACTATATCTGCCCTTGAAGCAACCCTAAGATATTATCTTGATGAAGGAATAGCAGTTAGTGAAATTCCTACATTAGCTATGCTAACCATGAGTTTAGAAAAAATAGAGAAGAAGGCTATGGAACTTAAATCAAGGCTAGATGGAAAAGTTTCTGACGAAAAATTAGGAATATGTATAGAAGATAATTTTTCAGAAGTTGGTGGAGGTTCTTTACCTTTAGAAAAGTTACCTACAAAATGTATAGT
>CAYMGW010000233.1:0-4426 GCA_964390085.1 uncultured Tissierella sp. | reverse complement strand
GAAAGAAATTAAACCCACTGTACAGGGAGTTATTGTAGTTGCAGAGGGTGCAGATGATCCTGAAGTAAAAGAGATGCTTTACGATGCTGTAAAAACTGTATTAGGAATAAAGGGCAATAAGGTTCAAGTATATTCAAGTAAATAAGGGGGAATAATTATGTTTAAAATCAAAAGGCCTGCAATTATTGGATTATTAGTTGTATTGTTGGTATTTACTGGATATTTAAATCATCAATTAACACAACAAGCTCAGCGTAAATCATCAAAAGATTATCAAAATCATGAATTAATGGAATTGGCTAAAAATGAAGAGCTTCAAGAAGAAAAACCAAAAGATATGGAAGAATTAGAAAAAGATGCTACTGAAGAAGTAGATATAATTGATTCAGCGAAGAATGAAGGCAATAACGCATTAGAAGCAATGTATACAGAAGCAAGTAAAAATACTAAAAATTATTTTGTGGAATATAGATTATCTAGAGATAAGCTGAGGGCTTCTTTAGTTGACAGATTAGATGGAATTATAAGCAATTCAAATACAAATGAAGACGTAAGAAAAGAGGCTCAAAAAGAAATTATGAAGCTTGGTAATATTTCAGAGAAAGAGCTCCAAATTGAGGGACTAATAAAAGGCAAAGGTTTTGATGATGCAATCGTATTTTTGACTGATGATGATATAAAAATAGTTGTATCTATTGAGGAACTAACAGAGCAAGATATGGTAAAGATTCTTGATATAGTAAAATCAGAAACAGATTACGATAGTAATAATATTAAAATAATGAAAAAGCAATAGAAATGTTTGTAAATCATATTATCCTCTGATATAATAGCTTTAAGAACTTATAGTTGTATGGAGGTGTTAAATTTGAGTGAAGTTTTTAATGATGAAAATACTGAACATGGTACTGTAAAAATATCAGATGATGTTGTTGCAATTATTGCAGGAGTAGCTGCCACTGAAATTGATGGCGTAGCAGGTATGAGTGGTGGCATTACTGGTGGTATTACGGAAATGTTAGGTATGAAAAATTTATCTAAGGGTGTTAAAGTAGAAGTTGGTGATAAGGAAGCTGCCATAGATTTATATATTATTGTAGAATATGGTTTTAATATTTCAGAACTTGGTGAAAAGGTACAGCAAAATGTTAAAAACACAGTAGAAACTATGACTGGTTTAAATGTTATAGAAGTAAACATAAATATTCAAGGTGTAAATATTCCTAAGGAAAGAAAAATAGAAGTAGAACCAAGAGTAAAATAGTATATTTACCCTCTGTAAATCAGAGGGTAATTTTAAATACTAAGAAAGGGGATATACTTATGAAGATATTAGATAGATTAATTATTGCTTTATTTTCTTTATGTATATTAGTATTGTCTTTTTGCCTTATAGTGATTCCATTCAATATTTCTGGAGCTTTATCCATAGGTAGTATTGCTAGGTTAGTTAGCAATATGAATAGAAATTACTATTATACTTTAGTTGGGTTACTTTTATTTATTGCCAGTATAAGAATTATATTTTCAGGTTTTTCTAGAAAAGATAACAAACCTATAGGATCCTATTTAGTTACAAAAAATGAATTCGGTGAGATAATTATTTACTCCAATACAATAATTGGATTGGTACAAAATGTAGTTGATAAATTTTCAGGTATAAGCAATATTAAAACCAATGTAAATCTTTTTGAGGGACAAGTTGAGATTGAGCTCATAGGAGATGTTTTACCAGAAATTAATATTCCAGAGGTTACTAAAGAGCTACAATCCATGGTGAAGGAATATATTGAAAATGCAACTGGAGCTAAAGTAAGGGAAATAAAAGTAAAGGCAAACAATGTTGTATCAGCACCTACTAGGGTGATTAGGTAAAATGGGGTGTTGTGTGTGATTAAACAAATGTTAAAGGACCTTTTAGAATTTATCGATAATAATAGAGGAAAGTTTTTTGGTGCTTTGCTAGGATTCTTATTAGGTATTACAATTCTTATTATTGGTTTTTTTAAAACCTTGTTTATTTTTATGTGTACTTGTATAGGATATACTTTAGGAAGCAAATCTTATAAAACCATTAACTTTAAGGAATTGTTGGAAAAAATACTTCCTCCAGGCAGCAGAAGTTAATATATTATATTTTTAGATTTGTAGGAGGGAAAAATGGGAAGAAAACAGGCAAGAGAAGGAACAATGAAAATACTTTATCAAATGGAGATGAATGAGGATTTTTCTGATGAAGCATTAGATATATTTTTTGACAATTTTACTTTTGATGAATTAGAAAAGGAATATATTTTAGATGCTATGAAAAAAATAAAAGAAAATTTAGATTTCATTGATAAGCATATTGAATCATATTCTGAGGGATGGAACTTAAATAGACTAGCAAAAATTGATTTAGCAGCTTTGCGAATAGCTGTATATGAAATTTTATATAGAAAAGATATACCAATCGAGGTATCTATTAATGAAGCTATTGAAATTGTAAAAAAATATAGTACAGAAGAATCTTTTAAGTTTATCAATGGTGTATTAGGCGGATTTGTTAGAAATATTGATAAAAAATAAATACTATGGAGGTAATATATGGACATACGGCCTCTAAAGGTAAGTGAAGTAAATAGCTATATTAAAAGAGTATTTTTAGGTGATATGATTTTATCTAATTTAAGTGTTGAAGGTGAGATCTCAAACTTTAAACATCATTATAGTGGACATATGTATTTCAATCTTAAGGATGAGAAAGGCAAAATTAAAGCTGTTATGTTCAAAGGCGATAATGAAAATTTAAAGTTTAGTCTTGAGGATGGAATGAAGGTTATTGCAACAGGATATGTTTCTGTATATGAAAAAGAAGGAGATTATCAACTCTATATTAGGCATATTAAGGAAAGTGGATTAGGAGATTTATATAAAGCTTTTGAAGAGCTAAAGAAAAAGTTGGAAGCTGAAGGAATGTTTTTAGATTCTAACAAGAAACCTATTCCATTTATGCCAAGAAAAATAGGTGTTGTTACCTCTTCTACTGGTGCTGCCATAAGGGATATTATTACTGTAATCAAAAGAAGATTTCCACCATGTAATATACTTATATATCCATCCTTAGTACAAGGACTACAAGCGCCTAAAGAAATATGTAAGGGGCTTAAATATCTAGATAATAGAGAAGATATAGACCTTATTATAACAGGTAGGGGTGGTGGTTCAATAGAAGAGCTTTTTGCCTTCAATGATGAAGAAGTGGCTAGGACAATATATAAATTAAAAACTCCAGTTATATCTGCTGTAGGCCATGAAACGGATTTTACCATAGCAGATTTTGTTGCTGATTTAAGAGCTCCCACACCATCTGCAGCAGCAGAACTTTCTGTTCCAGATGTTTATCATTTAACCAATGAGTTAAGAAATAAATATAATAGATTAACTAAACTTATTTATAACATAATTGATGATTACAAGATGAAAAATGAATATTTAAATCAGAAGCTTAGGTTTTACAACCCTATAAATCAGTTAAAGGATAATAGACAAGAAATTGATAGTTTGTTTAGGGATTTAAATTATGTAATGGAAAGGAAATTTATGGATAAAAAATCCCAATTAATAACCTTAAAGAACAATCTTGATTTGTTAAATCCACTTTTAGCTTTAGATAGGGGCTGTGGTATTTTAATTGACAAGAAAGGTAACCTTATTAAATCTATTGATGATACTACAATAGATGATGAAATAAATATATTACTAAAGGACGGTAGAATAAGGTCTATAGTAAAGAGCATCGACAAAGGGGGATTAGTAGGTGAATAATGAAAACTCAACCTATGAAGAAGCAATTTTAAAGCTAGAAGCAATTTTAAAAGAGTTGGAGGACGATAGCTGTACGCTTAATGATTCAATTGATAAGTTTAAGAAAGGTGTTGAATTATATAATTATTGCAATGAACTATTGTCTAAGGCAGAAGGAGAAATTAAGATTTTATTAAAGGATGATAATGGGGATATGTTAGATGTTGAATTCCCTATGGAGGGCTAGATATGAATTTTCATGAGGAACTAACGAACTTAAGTTCGATTATTGATTTAGAACTTAATAAAAGATTTGAAAATAAAGATGGTTATCAAAAAAGAATTTTTGAAGCCATTGACTATAGTTTGTTTACTGGAGGTAAAAGATTAAGACCTATAATGGCTATTAAGTCTTACGAGATGTTTGGAAAAGACATTGAAGAAATAATACCGAGAGGTTTAAATACCGATAAAGAGAAACAGGTTGGAGTCCCATTTAATATTTCTTGGGGTGGTGGAACACAAGGTTTAAGAGAGAATTTAACATTCTCATCAACAACCGGAACAACATATATCCAAGACCCAGAATCTTTACCAACAAATGACTTAAGTGGTACCACATATAGTGGTTTAACTACTA
>CAYMGW010000232.1:0-4444 GCA_964390085.1 uncultured Tissierella sp. | reverse complement strand
ACTCCCCTATACACAACATCAAGGAGTAATGCAAATGCAATGAAGTTATATCCAAATTTGTAACTAATATTTTCAATAAAAGTTGATCGTTCATCTTTTTCTACCATCTTATTAATCATTATTTTTAACCTCCTCAAAATAAAATAAATCTTCAAATTTTTTATCAAGTACTTTTGAAAGGATTAATGCTAATTTTGCAGTAGGACAGTACTGACCTGTCTCAATAGAACTAATTGTTTGCCGAGTTACACCTGCAAGTACAGCAAGTTGTTCTTGTGATAGATTTTTTTCAGCACGAGCTACTTTTAATCTGTTCATCAATTGTATACTCTCATTCAAACTATCACCTCCATTAATTATATGGTATCATGTGGAAATATTAATGTCAAGTATACTTTGCAAAATGACAAGTAAACTTATAATTTAAAAGTTCAAATAAAGGAGTGGTTTTTCCCACTCCTTTTTAGTAGTAAAAATTTTTGTTTTATATACATAAAATTTGAAATACAATTATATATATTAATACGATTAATAATTAAGCACCTTAATAATTAGTTATAGGAGTTATTAAATAATGAGGGGGATTATATACCATGGATATAGTAAAATTAGTTTTAATTTTTGCTTGTATTATTGCAGTTATAAAATTCAATAAACCTTTATATGCTTCAATATTAGCTGGAATTGCAGCTACCATTATTCTTTATAAAATAAATCCATTACAATCTATTAAACTTATGGCAATTGGGGGTTTTAGCAAACAGACAATTTATCTTATATTGGCTTTTTATACAATTACATTTTTGCAAAGAATGCTAGAAAAAAGAGGGCATTTAATGTTAGCAGAAAGGTCCTTAAGTAACCTATTCAACAGTAGAAGAATAAATGCAATGGTTGCACCTTTTGTAATTGGTTTATTGCCATCCGCAGGTGCAGTGCTAATTGCGGCTCCAATTGTAGACAATGCTTGTGGAGATTATGTAACCAAGGAAGAAAGGACCTTTATAAGCAGTTATTTTAGGCACATTTCAGAATCATTTCTGCCTACCTATTCATCTATATTGCTGGCATTAAACCTAACAGGTGTTGATATGACAGCATTTGTATTAGGAATGCTTCCTATGGTAGCTGTATTATTCTTATTAGGATATTTTTTTTATGTTAGAAAAATTCCTAAGGAGACAGGACTTATGAAATCAAATGACAAGATGCAGGATATTAAGAATTTAGTAATTAGTCTTTGGACCATAGCATTAACTATAGCTATTATTTTAATATTAAAAATACCTGTTTACATAGCAGTAATCCCAGTTATAATACTAGCTATTATCTTAAATAAATTCAGTGTTAAAGAAATAAAGCCAATGTTTATATCAGCAATAGAAACTAAATTAATATTCAATACTATTGTAGTTATGATGTTTAAAGAGGTTTTAACTTATACTGGAGTAATTGAAAGATTGCCTGACTATTTTTCAGTACTGCCAATACCATCAGCAATTATTTTCGCATTAATAGTTTTCTTTGGTACACTAGTAGCTGGATCTCAAGCTATGATAGCCTTAGCACTACCACTTGCATATGCAACTATACCAAATGGAGGACTAGCATTGATGCTATGTCTTATGTGTATGAATTATATAGCTATGCAGATTTCTCCAGCGCATGTGTGTCTGGCAATAGTTACAGAACATTATGGTACTTCATTTATAGATTTAGTTAAAAAAACTATGCCTATAGTAATTTCTTTTGTTTTGATCAGTTCTTTATACAGCTATATGATATACTTGGTATTTTAAACTAATATAATATAAAGCAAAGCCGCTAAAATTTATATAATACATAAATTCTGGCGGCTTCACCATTGTTACTTATCATTTTTATTATCTTTTAATAATTTTGTATATTCGTCCATAATAGCATAAAAAGTACACAAATCTTGTACCGTGAATTTTTTTAATAAATATTTGTTAGTTTCAACTATGTCTATATTATCATATTTTTTATGTGCAACGCTAAAAACTTTAGCTTCTTTAGATGGATAAAGTAAAAAAATTTTAGCATCTTCTTTTGAATTTATTCTGTAAATCAAATCTTTTTTTATTAGTTTTCGAACTGTCTGTGAAATAGCGCTAGTAGTTCTATCCCAAGTCTTTGATAACTCTGTTACTGTAATTCCAGGGTTATCAGCAATGTCGGTGAGTACATGAGCTTCCATCATAGAAAGTTGTTCTTTAGTACCGTAATCCCTTTTTGTATTAATATAATCCGTATAAGCTAAAACAAACTTATATAATACATTAGCATCTTTACTTAGTTTTTCAAAAAGCTCATTAACTTCTTTAGTATCTTCATTATTTAGAGTATCACCTTTAGCATTTAAAATTTCTCTACACATATTATTTTCTTTCATTAATAGTCCCCCCAAATAAATGCAAGTCCATTATACCATAATATGTAAGTATTTACAATTTACAACCGACAACAATAAATAATATAATAATTTAAAAATTATTCATAAAGTTTAGATATGAATTATATATATATATTAAAGTACTTAATAGTTAAGCAACTTAATAACTAAAGTACTTTATAAACAAACTGTCATTTTCATATAATATCTCGTTTGAGAGATTATATATAAATTTTTAATATTTAAAGGAGGGTAAAAATGAAATATGATTTTAGAACATTAGTATCAAGAAAGGGGACTGGGGCTGCAAAGTGGGAGCAAATGTATGGCTGGAATTCCAATGTTAAAGAAGGTGTAGTGCCATTATCAGTGGCAGACATGGAGCTTAAAAATCCACCAGAAATAATTGAAGGCTTAAAAGAATATTTAGATCATGCTGTTTTAGGATATGCAATGCCTTATGAGGAATTTTATGATGCAGTTATCAATTGGCAAAAGACAAAACATAACTGGAATATTAAAAAAGAATGGATTGTAAATACACCTGGAGTTGTAAATGCATTTTTCACAGCAATTAGAGCTTTTACTGACCCTGGAGATGGGGTAATTATATTCAAACCAGTATATTATCCATTTTCAATGGCTATTGAAAAAAATGAAAGAGAACTAATTAACTGTCCCTTAATTAATACTGATGGATATTACACAATCGACTATGATAAATTTGATGAATTAGCAAAGAATCCAAAAAATAAATTACTTATTTTCTGTAGTCCACACAACCCAGTGGGAAGGGTATGGAAAAGAGAAGAACTAGAAAAAGTAGCTGAAATAGCTATTAAAAATGATTTAATTGTGCTATCGGATGAAATTTGGAATGACTTAATTATGCCTGGATATGAGCATACTGTAATGGCTACAGTAAATGAAGAATTAAATGATAGGCTCATAACTTGTACAGCACCATCCAAAAGCTTTAATCTTGCAGGAATGGCAACTTCAAATATTATCATTTCAAATGAAAAAATAAGAGAAACCTTTAAAAAAACAATTGATGTTGTCCATGGTGGAACAATAAATATATTAGGATATAAATGCTGCGAATTGGCCTATAACAAATGCAGTGAGTGGTTAGATGAAGTAATAAAGTTAATAGATACAAATCAAAAGGTTGTTAAAAAGTTCTTTGAAGACAACTTCCCTAAAATAAAGGCTCCATTGATAGAAGGAACTTATCTACAATGGTTAGACTTTAGAGTAATAGGTATGACTAATGAAAGATTAGAAGAATTCATGCATATGGAAGCTGAGTTTTTCTTAGATGAAGGATATATATTCGGCGAAGAAGGTAGTGGATATGAAAGAATAAATTTAGCAGCACCAACTTATGTTATTGAAAAAGCTCTTGAAAGACTTGGACAAGCTTTGGAAAAGGTTTACAAATAATAAGCTGGTTTAAATCCTATTATATCAAGTGATTCTTAGCTTCAGATGGAGTTTGTTTGAGAGGAATACTTACTCAAGCTGAAGCTTAGAAGAACTTATCCAGGGGCTTAGCTGCCTTTATCCGCCACTTATAGAAGATGGCAGTATTAGGGCAGGTAGCCATCGGATAAAAGTTATTAATGATTTTAATAATATAAATATTAGGGGGAAATAAAGATGTCGAAACAAACATCGACTAAAGATCTAAATCGTACTCTAGGATTTTGGGATTTGATGGGGGCATCAATAGGCCAAATTATTGGGGCAGGTATTATGTCTTTAACAGGAGTAGCCATAGGTATGACAGGAAGATCCGTTCCTATAGCTTTTATATTATCAGCAATAATGGTATTAGTTTCATATTACCCATTAACATTAATCAATACTGTTGCTAGATTTAGGGGAGGGGCATATTCAGTAATAGGATCTTTATTAGGGGAAAAATGGACTGGGGCATATACTATAATATATATACTTACAAATGTATCACTATCTATGTATTGTCTATCATTCGCAGATTATGCAATGCCTTTCTTGCCAATGTTG
>CAYMGW010000231.1:0-4450 GCA_964390085.1 uncultured Tissierella sp. | reverse complement strand
AGACTCTTTTTTTCATTTAACAACAAAAATAGTCAATATTCTTTGAAGGAGAAATATGAGCTTATATAGAATATATAGGTATAAGAAATGGAATGGAGGGGATATTTTGTATCTATCAGTAGAAAAACACAAAAATAATTTAGTGGTACAATTTAAAGGTGAATTAGATCATCATACTACTGAAAATGCAAGGGAAAAGATAGATCAGCAATATTTTGATCAAAAAATTAAGAACATAATATTGGATTTAAGGGGATTAACTTTTATGGATAGCTCAGGTATTGGTCTTATTATGGGAAGATATAGAAACTGTGTTGACAAAAAAGGAATGGTAGCCATTGTAAGTGATAATGCTTATGTAGATAAGATGCTTAGAATGTCTGGATTACTCAAGATAATTAATGTATATCCAACGATTGAAGCAGCAACTGAAAACTTATAAAGGAGATGAAAATAGTGGAAAAGAATTATATGAAATTGGAGTTCTTGAGTAAATCAACTAATGAATCTTTTGCTAGAGTTGTTGTGGCAGCCTTTGCATCTCAACTTGATCCTACCTTAGAGGAGTTATCAGATATTAAGACGGCTGTATCAGAAGCTGTCACAAATGCCATTATACATGGTTATGAATACGGAGAAGGCATAGTTATTGTTGAATCAAAGATTGAAGGAAATGAAATTGAGATAATAGTTGAAGATAAGGGTATGGGAATTTCTGATATAGATAAAGCTCGAGAGCCATTTTATACATCTAAGCCAAATCTAGAAAGGTCAGGCATGGGATTCACTGTGATGGAAACTTTTATGGATAGTCTTCAGGTGGAAAGCATTAAAGGAAAAGGTACAAGAGTGAGGATGACGAAAAGATTTAAAAGCCTTTCAGGTAAGGAGTAGATATTATGAGTGTGAGCAGTGAGAATAAGGCTTTATTATCCCACGAGAAGACCATGGAACTCATTAAAGAGGCACAAAACGGCAGTATGGAAGCAAAGGATATATTAGTGTCCTATAATTTAGGTCTTATTAGATCTGTATTAAAAGGATTTATGAATAGAGGTTATGAGGTAGATGATTTATTCCAAATAGGTAGTATAGGTTTACTCAAAGCAATTGATAAATTCGATACTTCCTTTGATGTTAGATTTTCAACCTATGCAGTACCAATGATAATAGGGGAAATCAAAAGATTTTTAAGGGATGATGGACTAGTTAAGGTAAGTAGGTCACTAAAGCAAACAGCTGCAAAAGCCAAAGGAGCAGAGGAAAAGCTTTTTATGGAACTTGGAAGAGAGCCTACTATTCAAGAAATATCTGATGAAATTCAAATGGATAAAGAAGATATAGTAATGGCTTTAGAAGCTTCCTATCATCCAGAATATCTTTATGACGTTGTACATCAAAATGATGGGTCACCCTTATATTTAATAGATAAAATTAGCAATGAATCAGAAGAGGACAGAGATATAGTCGATAATATAGTTTTAAAAGATATGTTGGCAAAATTAAAGCCTAGAGATAGACAAGTTATCATTTTAAGATATTTCAAAGATAAAACCCAAACCGAGGTGGCAAATCAATTAGGTATTTCTCAGGTTCAGGTTTCAAGAATAGAAAAAAAAATAATAGAAGAAATGAGGAAAAATTTAGCAAAGGCATAATATATGCCTTTTTTTGTATTAAAAAGAAATTACAGTAGATAATAATCTTAGAGTGGGGTGATTATGTGATAAGTAAATTAAATTATAAAAAGATAATTATTACACTAATGATTTTCTTGATTCTTGCAGGAGGGCTTTTATGGTATAAAGAAGAAATAACAAATAAGGAAGTTCCAAAGAAAGCCCAATTTGTAGACAAAAATTTAGAGTGGGGCAAGATATATGGATAAAGAACAAGTATATTTAGTGATAAATAAAAAAGCTACAGTAGAGCCTAATAGAGATATATTAGTTAAAGATATAGGGGATGTATATTGTTTAAAGCCAGATTTAAAAAAGGCTATTGAAAATACTAGAGTTAGAAAAAAAAAAGAAACTGAAGATTGGAACTACTTAACTGCAACTGATGTAGCAGAGAAGATTTTGGGGTGGTTTCCTACTATTGATTTAACTCTATTAGGTGAGGTTGAGACCTTAATAGAATACAAATCTCAACAAAAGGAACGTCCTTTATTGGAATTCATTAAAGTAGCTTTAGTATGTTTGATTTTGTTTTTTGGAGCAAGTATAGCCATAGTAAATTTCCATGTAGATGTAAGTGCTAAAGAATCTTTGGAAAAACTATATTTTACTTTTACAGGGAAAAAAAAGAGTTCTCCTTTGTTAATGACTATTCCATATTCAATTGGTATTGGTGTAGGAGTATTGACGTTTTTTACTAGGGTTTTCAGCTTTAGTGAAAGAAGAAAAAAGGAGCCAGGGCCTATGGAGATAGAATTATTTCTATATGACGAGGATATGGAAAAACATATATTGAATGAGACTAAGAAAAATGAAGAGTAGTAAAAAAGAGGTGTACAATGGGAACAAAATTACTGCTTATATTGATTGCTTTTGGAGGTGGGTTGACGGTTGGTAGTGCTGCGGCAGCTTTTATTACTATACTTCAAATAGTTCCGAGATTAGTTCAAATTACTAATACAAGAAGGCATATTAAAATTTATGAACTTACTATAACAATATCCTTTGTCTTATTTGCTGTAATATATTTTTCGAAATTTCATATAAGCTTGCCTAAAATTATAGTTATACTTATTGGATTGTTCTTTGGAATTTTTATTGGATTATTATCTTCTGCTTTGGCGGAGGTATTAAATGTAATTCCAGTAATGTCAAAAAAATTAAAAATAAAGGAAAATTTAAAATATATTATATGTGCTTTAATGGGAGGGAAAGTAGCAGGTTCACTATATTTTTGGTTATTTTATAAGTAGGGGAGATGAAGTGAATGGAAAATATGAATAAAAAAGATTATCAAAAGTACTCAGAAAAGAAGGTTCCAAAACCTACCTATTTGAAAAACATAATATTGGCTTTTTTAGTAGGTGGAGCCATATGTACCATAGGACAGCTTTTAAGGAACTGGATGTTAAAAAATGGACTTGATGAAAAAGCTGTTGCTTCGGGTACAGCCATTATTCTAGTTTTTGCAGGGGCATTCCTTACTGGACTTGGAATATATGATAAAATCGGTAAGATTGGTGGAGCAGGAGCAGCAATTCCTATTACAGGATTTTCTAACGCAATGGTATCACCTGCAATGGAATTTAAGACAGAAGGTTTTATTTTTGGAGTAGCATCAAAGATGTTTATTATAGCAGGGCCTGTATTGGTATATGGAGTAGGCAGCTCTATAATCGTAGGCATATTACATCTATTATTTACTAAGGGGAGATAAGATATGGCAATAAAAAAATTTGGTTCACAAACAGTCAAATTTAAGAATCCACCTTCAATAATAAGTACCTATTCAATAGTGGGACCAAAAGAGGGAGAAGGACCCCTTAAAGATTATTTTGATATGATACTTGAAGATGATATGTGGGGACAAGAATCTTTTGAAAAATCTGAGGCTAAAATACAGGAAGAAGCTATAAAAGCTGCCTTGTCAAATGGGAAACTAACTAATAGTGATATAGACTATTTACTTTCAGGAGATTTGTTAAATCAAATAATTTCTTCTACCTATACAGCAAGAACTCTTAGCATACCTTATTATGGACTTTATGGTGCATGCTCTACTATGACAGAGTCCTTGTCTCTTGGAGCAATGCTTGTAGATGGAGGGTTCGCAAGCAGAGTAGTATGCGCTACATCTAGTCATTTTAGTTCTGCTGAAAGACAATTTAGGTTTCCCTTAGAGTATGGCTCTCAAAGAAATTTTGGAGCACAGTGGACTGTTACTGGTGCTGGTGCTACTATACTTTCATCAGAAGGTAGTGGACCTTATATAACCTTTGCAACTACGGGTAAAATTGTAGATATGGGAATTAAGGATGCAACAAACATGGGAGCTGCTATGGCTCCAGCAGCAGTTGATACATTAATTACCCATTTTAAAGACACAGGATACACTCCATCTAGCTATGACCTTATAATATCTGGAGATTTAGGTAAAGTAGGAAAGGCTATAGTATTAGATTTAATGAAAAGAGAAGGATATGACCTATCTAGTATGTATACAGACTGTGGTGTAGAGATATTTGATGGTGAAGCTCAAGATACTCATGCTGGAGGCTCTGGATGTGGATGTTCTGCAGTTGTATTTAATGGATATATATTTAAAGAAATGAAAAAAAAGACCTATAAGAGAGTATTGCTTATGGCTACAGGGGCTCTTCACTCAACTATTATTAATCAGCAAGGGGAATCGATTCCAGGAATAGCTCATGCAGTTACAATAGATGTAAATAAAGGTTAGAGGTGATTATATGGACTATATTAGAGCTTTT
>CAYMGW010000230.1:4209-4458 GCA_964390085.1 uncultured Tissierella sp. | reverse complement strand
GGTCAACTACCAAAATTTGAAGATGATATGTTCTACTTACCAAGTAAAGACTATTTCCTTGTACCAACAGCTGAAGTTCCACTTACGAACTTGCTTAGAGATAATATATTAGATGAAAAAGATCTACCAATATACTATACAGCTTATACACCTTGTTTTAGACAAGAAGCAGGATCAGCAGGTAGAGATACTAGAGGACTTATAAGAAACCATCAATTTGATAAGGTTGAGCTAGTGAAATTTGTAAAT
>CAYMGW010000230.1:2847-4199 GCA_964390085.1 uncultured Tissierella sp. | reverse complement strand
TTTGTAAATCCTAAAAACTCCTATGAAGAGTTAGAGAAATTAACAAACAATGCAGAAGAGGTATTAAAAAGATTAGGCTTGTCCTATAGAGTAGTATCCCTTTGTAGTGGAGATTTAGGCTTTTCATCTGCAAAAACCTATGACATAGAAGTCTGGATGCCATCCTATGGTAGATATGTGGAAATTTCAAGCTGTAGTAATTTTGAAGATTTCCAAGCTAGACGTGCTAATATTAGATATAGAAAAGAAGATACAGGGAAGCTTGAATTAGTTCATACTTTAAACGGTTCAGGTTTAGCAGTTGGTAGAACCTTTGCAGCAATTATTGAAAACTACCAACAAGCAGATGGAACAGTAATCATTCCAGAAGTATTAAGACCTTATATGGGTGGGTTGGAAAAAATAGAAAAATAATAGTGAATAGTTAATGGTGAATAGTGAAAAACTAAAAAAGCTATTCACTTTTTACTATTATTTAAAACCTGGGAGGTTGGGAATGAGAAAATTCAAAGTATTGCCCATAATATTATCACTAATCATTGCACTATCTTTAACAGGATGTAGACAGGGAAAACCTTTAAATGCAGATGCTCTTATAGTTAAAAACCTTAATGGAATAAATGAGAATAAAATAAATGAATACAAAATTGAAGTGGATTTAGACACTGAGAATATGAAATACAAAGGAAAGCAAACAATAACCTATGTAAACAATACAGATATAGACTTGGGAGATATATATTTTCATTTATATCCAAATGCCTTTAAATCCTTAAAGGATGCTCCTATATTATTTAATGTAGGTGAAGAGATGGACCCTTTAAGCTATAGACCTGGATATATAGATGTTGAAAAAGTGATGCAGAAGGATAGGAATTTAAAATGGAATATAGAGGGAGATAAAGATACTATACTTCATGTAAAGCTTGATAAGCTATTGGAAAAGGGTAGAAGCATTGAATTATACTTAGAATATACAGTAAAGTTACCTACGACCAAGGATAGATTTGGTTATCATGATAAGGGTATAAATTGTGGCAACTGGTATCCTGTAGTATGTGTCTACGATAAAGAAGGTTGGAATTTAGATCCATATTATAAGGTTGGGGACCCTTTCTATAGTGAAATCTCAAACTATAAAGTTTCCATAACTACTCCAAAGGATATTATAGTAGCTTCTAGTGGAAAAATTATATCAGAGACGGAAAAAGGAAATAAAAAGACCTATAAAATTGATGGACCACTAATAAGAGATTTTGCTTGGGCTGCTAGCAAAGATTTTGTTGTGAAAGAAAAAAATGTAGAAGATACCATAATTAAAGTTTACTCTATAAATAATGACTCTAATCTTA
>CAYMGW010000230.1:1219-2837 GCA_964390085.1 uncultured Tissierella sp. | reverse complement strand
TCTTATAAATGAAAGTTTGAAGATAGGAGAAAACTCTATTAGAACTTTTAATAAGGTCTTTGGAAAATATCCTTATGGTATATATTCCATAGTAAATACAGAATTCCCATCTGGCATGGAATATCCTAGTATGGTTTTTATATCAAATGATTATTTTAATAAACATTTAAAAGATGCGTTAGAAAAAGTAATAGTACATGAGACTGCACATCAGTGGTGGTACGGTTTAGTTGGTAATGACCAAGTAGATGAGCCTTGGCTAGATGAAGGTTTAGCCACATATTCGGAAGTAATATACACCAATGAAGTTTATGGGAAAAAGGAAGCTAAAAATTATTACGATAAAGATATAAAATTAGGATATGAATATGGAATACAGTATTTAGGTAAAAATGAAGTAGTAAATAAACCCTTATCAGAATTTGTAGGATGGGATGATTATGGTATTTTGGTATATGCTAGAGGAGCTATGTTTATAGATAGAATAAAAGAAGACTTTGGAGAAGATATATTATACAAGATTCTTAATAAATACTATGAAAAATATAAATTCCATATAGCAACAACAGAGGATTTTATCAAAGTGTGTGAAGAAGTAACAAATACATCCTTTGAGCCTTTAGTTAAAGAATATTTAAATGGAAACAAATAAAGATAGAAGCAGAGAACATTAAGTTCTCTGCTTTTATCTATCTTCTGAAACCTAGACCTCCGCCGAATAGAATTACTAGCAGCAAGAAGAAGAATAGTAAACTGGAATCATCATCTCCGAAAAAGCCTCTGCCCTTACTTTCAACCATTTTGCTGTCCTCCCTATTATTTACTAGATATTCCTAAGAAAAATACTAGGAATGCCTAATACATTATATAAATATACTAATGGATTTGTTACAATATAATGGGAGGGATTTATTTGAGGAGAATATCAACTATATTATTAATGATAATAATTATTGCAAATAGCACAATAGTATATGCTGATATAGGGATAGAAGAAAACTTGAGATCTTATATTTTAGCAGATTTCCAAACGGGCCAAATATTGGAAGAATATAAGATAGATGAAGTAATTGAAATTGCTAGTATATCAAAATTGATGTCTTACTTAATTGTCATGGAGGAAATATCAAAGAAGAATATTTCCTTAGATGATATTATAACCATAGATAAAGAAACCACTAAGATAAAGGGTTCTAGTTTTAATTTAAAAGCAGGGGAAAAATTTACTGTAAAAGAGCTTTTAGAAGCCTCTATAGTAGTATCGGGGAACGATGCCACCTATGCCTTGGCAAAATATGTATCAGGAACTGAGGAAAACTTTGTAAAGAGGATGAATGAAAAGGCAAGGGAAATGGGACTTAAAAATGCTATATTTTACAATTCTACAGGTCTCCCAATAGTAGAAAAAGATATACAAAACAAGATGACCACTAGAGAAATATTTCTATTAACTCAGTATATAATAAAAAACTATCCAGGAGTTTTAGAAACAGCTAAAATTAAATCAATAGAACTAGTTAGTAGAGATTATTTTCAAAGGAACACCAATCCCCTACTTAGTGAAATAGAAGAGATAGACGGACTGAAAACAGGATTTACAAATAAAGCTGGATATTGT
>CAYMGW010000230.1:0-1209 GCA_964390085.1 uncultured Tissierella sp. | reverse complement strand
TACAAAAACAAAGGACCTAAGACTCATAGGCATAGTAATGGGTGCAAAGGATTTAGAAATAAGAGATGCTATGGCTAAGGTCTTAGTAGAATATGGACTTAATAATTATTCCCATAGAATATTTTTAGATGAAGAAATACCCTTAAGTACTTTGCAGTTTCCCAAAGGAGATATAACAGAAGTAGAGGTTTTTGCTGAAAAGGGTTTTTCCAAGCTAATAAAGAATGATGAAAATATTAAGGTTAATCTAAATATAGATGAAGATATAACATTACCAATAGAAAGAAATGCAAAAGTAGGTAAGGCCACAGTAGAAAAAGAAGGAGAAATAATTTTTCAATCGGATATTTTAATTAAAGAAAATGTAAATAAGGCTAAATGGTATGTCCTAGTTGGAAGGTTTTTTGAAAAATTATTTAGTATGGTAACAGGATTTTTTGCGATACCAGGGTGCCCAATATCACGGGCACATGAGGTTCTCCTGTCGCAAAGATAATGGTGTAGGGGGATAATATTATGATAGATGAGATCAATATAGCCATCTGTGATGATGAAAAAATACAGGTTCTAGCAATATGGAATTCACAAGCTCAATATTATAATGAAGAGGCAGTATAGGGATAAAAACTACGCTTATTATCAAAGCGTAGTTTTTATTTATATAAATTGCTAATAATTTAGCAAGATATATCTTATATTTATGCAAAATCGACCTTTTAAAACCACTAAAAATACACATACACATAATAAAGTTTCAAAAAGTTTCAATTTTAGACTAGACAAAAACTGGAATATTTGTTATTATTATAACAAATACATAAAAGGAGGGGTATAAAATATGTCTATGTTAGAAATGTTTGTAGACAAAGTAAATGGAATTTTATGGAATTATGTTCTTCTTTTTGGTTTAGTTGGTGTAGGGATTTATTGTTCAATTAGGCTGGGATTTCCTCAAATCACTAGATTTGGAAGTGCGGCTAAGAAGGTATTTGGGGGAATATTTAAAAAGGAGGAAAGCAAGGAAGGAAGTATGTCATCTTTCCAAGCCTTAGCTACATCAATAGCTGCTCAAATTGGTACTGGTAACGTAGCAGGAGTAGCGACTGCTATTACTGTGGGAGGACCAGGAGCCATATTTTGGATGTGGGTATCTGCATTCTTTGGTATGTCAACTATAATTGTTGAGGCAACTCTTGCACAAAAATATCG
>CAYMGW010000229.1:0-4501 GCA_964390085.1 uncultured Tissierella sp. | reverse complement strand
CCTTTTATCTATATCCAGTCCAATGATTTTATATATAGACATTTTTAATCTCCAGAATTATATATTTTTAATAAGTGAATCTAAGGCAAGTCCTATTTCATATAGTCTTCCTTTTTCATCTGTAACCGTTAAGAATTTAAATAATTTTCCATCTTCTACTCTCTTTTTAACTGGAGTTACTATATATTCTTTGTTCTTCCTCTTAAATTCCTGGAAGGATGGGTCTGCTTCATATAAATTCAAGCCTATAGCAGATTTTTCATTGGTAAATTCTACAACTCCTGACGCATTAGTAATATATATTGCATCTACTCCTACTTCTCTAATCAATTCTTTTATCATACTATCACTTACATTTTGATTTTTCATAAAATAATCTTTTACAATATAAGCCTGCTTTAGCATCTTTTCTTCCATTACCTTACCTACTACAAACTGCTGCATATCATAGACATGTCCTCTTATTTTTTCTACTACATCATTTAAATTCCTAGACCTACTATGCTGTTCTACTGTTTGCTCCGTAGTTTGCTCTATTTGAGCTGTGGTTTCCTCTGAAAACTCAGCAATTCTAGTTATATTTGTAGTTATTTCCTCTATCATGGAATTGTTTTCACCTGCTACCTGTTTTATACCTTCTAAGCTTTCCTTTCCTAAGTTTAATGTTTCAATTATAGAAATAAAATCTTCATTTGTAGATTCAATAACTTTACAATTTTCATCCATGTATTTCATTTCGCTTTCCATAGATTCAGAAATTAATATTATTTCATCCTTTAACCTATGAATTACTTCTTCTATTTTTTTAGATACTGTTTCAGTTTCATTGGCTAATTTACCTACTTCCATAGCTACTATGGAAAATCCTTTCCCATGTTCTCCAGCTCTAGCTGCTTCGATTGAAGCATTTAATGAAAGCATCTTTGTTTGATTTGATATAGTGTTTATCAAATCTACAAGAGCTACTACTTCATCCGAATAACTTCTTAGCTCTATTATTTTTTTAGAGCTTTCCTCTACCATGTTTTTAGAATTTATTATTCTATCTTCTATATGTCCTATTTCTTCAATTCCTTTTTGAGCTGAAGTAATGGAGCTTGATATAAATTGGATTTTATCAATTATATCCTTATCTATATTTTCCATAGATTCATAGACTTTACTAGCTAAATTATTAGTCTCATTTAGCATTTGACTTTGTTCTACTGCATTAGTATCTGCTAATTCTACTGAAGATGCAATTAGTTCTGAGCTAGCTAAGGATTCTGTAGCTAAAATACCTAAGTTCTCACATATGTTAAAGATTTCAGTTGATATTTCTACCTGAGTTTTTAAATTCTCTCTTATTTGTTTGTAGACATTGTAAATCTTTTCCCTTGCTTCCTCAGGTATGTCTATATTTTCTGGCAGGGAAAAATCCAAATCATTAATATTAGATAAATATTTTGCTATATCCCTTATTCCCCTGTTACTTTGAACTTTCCATAAAGCTAAGGCCAACCCTATTGAAAGTAAGAAAGTTAACCCAATTTGTATAATTTGGTTTTCAAAATACAAAGTTGTAAAATAATTAACTCCCATAAAAATAATTGAAAAAATAAATACCTTAAAAAAATCTCTTGTTCCTTTCTTCACTACTTTCCCTCCTTGTGTCATTATCCTATCTTTTTCTCTTCATCCTCCCTTAGAGCTCTGATAAGTCTCTCTGGTGTTACAGGTAATTCTGTAATTCTAACACCTGTAGCATTATATATCGCATTTAATATTGCAGGGGCTATTGGAATCATTACAGGTTCTCCTATTCCCTTAGCACCATATGGAGCCGTAGATTCTGGATCTTCTACAATAATATTTTCTACCTCTATCATATCCATAGCTGTAGGTATTAAGTATTTTGAAAATTTATTGTTTTTCATTTTCCCATTCTCAAGGTTCAAATCTTCAAGTAATGCATATCCAAGTGCCATGGCAAATCCACCATCCATTTGACCTTCTAGGAGTCTTGGATTTACTGCACGACCTGCGTCCTGTGCAAAGGTTGCTCTTAAGAGATTTACTATACCTGTTTTAGTATCTACTTCTACTTCTACTGCACAGGCATTAAATGTATATGGCCAATAAGGTGCGCCTTGGCCAGTATCTGGATCCATTGTTGTTGTTTGGGCAACGAACTCTCCCTTAGCCTCTATTATATCATCACCAGTATATATTTCAGATAATTTCTTATAGGATATTCTTTTTTGTGGGAAAAAGCTTAATACTACCTCTCCTTTTTCCAATATTAATCCCACTGTAGAATTTAGTCCTAATTGAATTCTTGCCTTTTCAAATAATTCATTTCTCATGTTTTCACAGGCGATTTTTATGGCGTTTCCTGTGTTATAGGTTTGTCTAGTTGCTGCTGCCGTTCCCGAGTCAGGCATTAGGGATGTATTTTCATGAACTAATTCAATATCTTCCACTTTTACATTTAGGACCTCAGCACCAATTTGCACCATTGCTGTCTTGGCTCCCTGCCCCACTTCTGTAACGCCACAATATATTCCAATTCTTCCCTTTGGAAGAAGTCTAATAGTTGCCCTCGATATATCTGGAAATCCATTGCCATAGCCAGTTCCATAAAAAGAAACTCCCATACCTATACCTCTTTTTTTCATATGGCTCCCTCCTTCAATCCCTTGTAGAACTGAAAATGATTGTTTACCTCTTCAATACATTTATCTAAAGGCACACTATCTATTAATACTTGGCCTGTTGCTGTCATTGAACCTTTTTTAAATATATTCTTCATTCTAAACTCAATAGGATCCATCCCTAATTTTTCTGCTAGCATATCCATTTGCTGTTCATGGGCTATAGGCACTTGAGTTGCACCGAATCCTCTCATGGCACCAGTAAATGGATTGTTTGTATATACTGCATAGGCATCCACTTTTACATTTGGTATCACATAAGGACCTGTAGCGTGAACTCCTGCTTTCCTCAGTACATTTATCGCCCAAGAACAATGGGCTCCTGAATCTCCAAAGATTTCTGCTTCCATGTATTGTAGTATTCCATTTTCATCTGCACCTGTTTTATATTTCATAATCATAGGATGACGCTTTGAATGGGTTAAAAATGATTCTTCCCTTGAATATATAACTTTTATTGGTCTCTTGAGTACCATAGCTCCTAAGGCTAAGTGAATTTGAGGTGATATATCTTCCCTTGCTCCAAAGGCTCCCCCTACAGCTGTATTAATTATTTTTACTTTGCCCTCTGGAATACCTAAGTTTATAGCTACTTCTTCTCTGTCATAATGGGGATATTGAGTAGCTAAAACTACTACTATAGTACCATCTTCTTCAAGATAACTAAGACCTGCTTCTGGTTGCAAAAATGCATGTTCCACCATTGGCGATTTGTATATGTTTTCTACTATATATTTACATTTTTTCTTTCCTTCTTCTATATCTCCCTGTCTCAATTTATAATGGTATATTAAATTAGAATCTCCATGGACCTTAGGTGAATCTTCTTTCATGGCTTCTATTGGATCAAATACTGCTGGTAATTCCTCATAATCTACCCTAACCTTTTTATACCCTTCATCACAAGCTTTTTGGGTTTCTCCTACTATAAATGCTATTGGCTCCCCTATCCTAATTACCTTTTCACTAGCAAATACTTCGTGATCCTTAAGCACTACTCCATGAATATTTTTATTTGGTACATCTTTATAAGTAAATACTTTTAATACTCCTTCTACTTTTTCTGCTTCTGTCACATCTACTTTGATTTTCGCATGGGGCTTTTCTGATCTTAGGGTTTTTCCATAAACCATATTATCTAGATATATATCTTGAGGATATAGAGCCTGCCCTGTTACCTTTGAATAGGCATCTACCCTAATAATATTTTTGCCTACTACGTTTAGTTTCATCTCTATACCTCCTCCATATATTTTATTGCTCTCTCAGTTGCATCTAACATCTTATTATATCCTGTACATCTACATAAGTTCCCTGATATTCCTTCTCTGATTTCATCTCTTGTTGGGTGAGGTTCCTTGTCTAACAAAGCCTTAGTAGATAAAACCATACCAGGAATACAAAATCCACATTGTACTGCTCCAGCATCAATATATGCCTGTTGAATAGGATGAATTTTCCCGTCTTTTTCCATGCCCTCTATTGTTAGAATACTGCTTCCATTAGCTTGAAATGCCATTACTAGACAGGAGTTAACAGTCTCCCCATCCATAATAACAGTACAAGCACCACATTCACCTTCTCCGCAGCCTTCTTTAGTGCCTATTAATCCTAATTCATCTCTAAGTAAATCTATAAGCCTTAAATTCTCATCTACAGAAATTTCAAACAATTTTTCATTTACTTTTAGACTTATATTTACCATGTTGACACCTCACTCCCTATTTCAATTGATGATTCAAGAGTTTCCTTTAATATACCAGATATTGCAACTCTTTTATATGGTAAGGTAGACCTACCTTTTAATC
>CAYMGW010000228.1:670-4545 GCA_964390085.1 uncultured Tissierella sp. | reverse complement strand
GTAGTGGAATCTTCTATATTTTACATCCATTTGTTTTAATCGTTTTTCCATCTTAAGTCCAACTAGATAATTATTTCCATCTGCTCTTTGTGCTGGTATGGTTATCAGATTTAAGTATTTATCCTCATTATAACCTGGGTAGGATATATCAAAATAATAATAACCATGTGTTAGGGCCATATCTATGGTTTTAAGTGCAGTTAAATTAAAATAATTCGAGCCATCTAATGATGAATATTTATAGGGCTCAAACTCATTATCCCAAAATACAAACTGAATGGATTTTTCCAATGGTTTTTCTATAAGTGACAACTTCCTTGCCACTTCTAGTGCTGTTGCAACAGGAGTTGCTGTCATTCCATATAAATCTTTTCCCTTATTATACACGCCATCATAACTTGCCCCTATGATTATTAGTTCTCCTGGCTCTTCTTTTGTTTTACCTTTACCAGGTAAAAAGGCTGTAATATTTCTTCCAGGATATTCTACTACCTTTGGAAAATCAAAATTTATTTCAACTTCTCTAGAGCCATTTTCTAATTTCCTACTCAACTCATTATATGTTACTATTATAGTGGATTTATATAGATATGTATTAGTGTTAAAGCTATATTCTTCATTAACAGGCATAAATTCTATATCATATTTTAAATTTTTTCCTTGCCCCATTGGAATCTGATTTGGATTATTATAAACCCATTCCGTACGATAAGGAAGAGTATAATTTATTGCAAAGAAATCTTTACCTTCAGGTATATTAATCGCTTTTTGAGCATCTGCAGCAATGCCCTTATAGTTTAATTCTTTTTTTGATAAATCTGCATAGATATTTTTATTTACTGATGCAATTATAAAATCCTTATTAAGATAATAGGTCTTTTCTTCTCCATTATCATCTATAACTTTAATCCATCCAGAATCTATTTGAACGGGAGCTAGGGTCCCAGGTACTATTACTTCATCATTAGTTTCCGGTGCTGTTATGGTATTGGTAAGTGGGAGCTCCATAGTCTCTACTTCATAACCATATCCCTGCAAAGTCTTGATTATATATTCTCCAGCCAAATATCCTCCTTCTGTTCCAGTTGCCCTACCTTCGTATTTATCACTTGTAAGCTCTTCAAGATGGATTTTAGCCTGCTCTATGTCAAATTTATAAATACTTGGATGCCAAGGTATTATAAAATATGCAATAATCCCTATTATAACTAAAGTTTTAATAATTACAGGTTTGTAGTATTTCTTAAAATTCTTAATTTGGGATATATATAATTTTGGCGATAATATATAATAGGTTTTTCTAATGGAACTAATCATTCTGGAATCTCTCTTTTGAAATTCTATTCTAAGACCTTCTCCTGTAAGATTTATTCCGATAATAGCAAAGCTAAAGACCAAAATAGGATAAAGAGTCATCCAGTATACTGAATCATATTTTTTTAGGTTGATTGCAATTCTAGAAAGGCTACCTCCCCATTCAGGTTCTAAGGCCATATCATAAGCTGATTTAAATGCCAATTCCTTAATTTGTCTTGTAACTCCTACGAAAACATAAAGTACTGCTAACTGAGCAATTAGAAATAATGCCATTCCCATTTCTTTGAAGAACAAGCTCACGCTAGTTGGTATCAGATGGGGTAGGACATTTTGATAAGCTATCTGTAGCTTAGTCTTACCTATGGCTATCTCCCCTTCAATAAAATCCTCTTCCATAACCATCTTAGTTGAATCCTCTACCATTGCAGCTAGCTTTGCCCATCCCACTATAGTAAGTACTACTGCAAAAGCAAGAATTGATTTGTCCATTTGAAGCATTTTAAAATATTCAATATTTAAAACTACAAAGCTAAATATAAGCATGGGTATTGCAGTAAAAAAAGTATTAAATATTTTGATAATGCCCGAGATAAACTTAACTCCCATTCCCGCAGCTAGTCCAAGTGGAAGAGCCAAAAGCATTCTAAACAAAGCAATAAGAAGTGCCAACTTTAAGGTATTTCTTGTTCCATATACCAGCCTTGAATATACATCTCTCCCAGCATCATCTGTTCCAAGGATATTATCCTTATTAGGTGGCATTGGATTCTGACCAAACTTTTCCACCCATTCTCCTTTCTCTTTATATTCTATGTACTTAGGCTTTTCCTCAAAAAGAGGATCCTTAGATGTGAACATTCCTGGATATAAGGATACGATTATTAGTAGGATTACAATCATACTCCCAAGCAGCAATGGAAAATTTATTCTTCGCATAATGCTTTCCCCCCTTAAAATGATATTTTATTATCTTTATTATCTTTATTATCATAATAGTAACACAACTACCAAACTTTGGAAACAATTATAAACGGAAACGTATTTGGAATAGGAAAATTGCACTAAAAAATGTTATTTTTAATTTTTATGCATCCTATGAATATATAAAAATACCCTTTTTTACATGTTCTTTCAACATATAAAAAAGGGTATTTAGAATATCAGATAATTCCCTACTCTTCCTCATCCATCTCCCAGTTATGGTAAACTTCCTGGACGTCGTCGTTATCTTCAAGCATATCTATTAGTTTTTCCATATTCTTGATGTCTTCTGGGTTTGTTAATCCTATTGTGTTTTGTGGTATATAAGTAAGTTCTGCCATGGCGAAGTTATAGCCAGCATCAGCTAAACCGTCTCTAACGGCATTAAATTCTTCTGGACTCGTTATTATCTCAAAGCCTTCATCTTCTGACATCAAATCTTCAGCACCTAAATCAATTGCTAACATAGTTAATTCATCTTCATCTATAGAGTCAGTTCTTTCTATTGCTATCATACCTTTTTTATCAAACATAAAGGTAACACAACCCGACTGTCCCATATTGCCACCACATTTATCAAAAGCATGTCTAACGTCTGGAGCTGTTCTATTTCTATTATCTGTTAGGCATTGTGCAAATACTGCTATTCCGCCTGGACCATAGCCTTCATAGATAATTTCTTCGAAATTATCTGCTCCTAGCTCTCCTGAGCCTTTTTTAACTGCTCTGTCTATATTGTCATTTGGCATGTTTTCTGCCTTTGCTTTATCTATAGCTGCTTTTAATGCTGGGTTATAGTCTGGGTCCGGTCCACCTTCTTTTGCTGCTACCATAATATATCTGCCTAGTTTTGTAAAAACTTTAGCTTTCTTGGCATCTTCTTTACCTTTTCTATTCTTAATGTTATTCCATTTAGAATGTCCTGACATAAATTTCACTCCCTTTATAGTATTGCCTTATTTATTCTAGCATAATATTATGCTTATTGCATTATATTTATTAAATTTTTATCTATGAAATATAGGTGGATATACTCTTTTGTGCTCACTAATGTCATTCATTCTTTTAATTTTATCTACTATTTCCTTTGGCCCTTCACCAGTTTCAATATATTTATCTAATGCATCATATGAAAATCCCATTTCCTTTTCATCAGTTTGGTTTTCCCATAGTCCTGCTGTTGGTGGCTTCTCTATTATAATATTAGGTACCCCTAAAGCCTTAGCTAATTCTCGAATTTCAGACTTCACAAAGGAAGCTAAAGGCAATAAATCCACCCCACTGTCTCCATGTTTAGTAAAATATCCTACAGTCAATTCAGATTTGTTGCTTGAGCCCACTACTAAATAATTATTATTTTGAGCGAAATAATATAAGGTAGTCATTCTAAGTCTCGGTTTCAAATTAGATATAGCCATCTTGTTTTTATTCTCTACTTTCATAGAGTTAAGCAATACATCGAATGAATCAGATAAGTCTACTTTTGCAACTTCTAAATTTAATTTTTTAGCAACTAGCATGCCATGTTCTTCATCTATTGGATCACTATGGCATGGCATGATAATTCCTAATGAATT
>CAYMGW010000228.1:0-660 GCA_964390085.1 uncultured Tissierella sp. | reverse complement strand
GGAATGCTTTTTTAGCAAGTCCTGCTACAACGGCTGAATCTATACCTCCACTTAATCCAAAAACTAATCCTTCTGCTTTTGCTTCTTTTACTTTTTCCTGTAACCAGTCCACTAACTTCTGAACAGTTAAATCTATATTTTCCATTTTTTCCCCTCCAAGTAATTAGTAAAATTTCATATATGTATATCTTCTCTATATTTTGGTGAGATTAATCATAATGATTATAACATAAAGGAGTAATTTATGGAAAAACAAAAGGTAAAATTATTATCTATAGGTTTGGTAACTGGATTAATAAATGGTTTATTTGGCTCTGGGGGTGGAACTATTGTAGTACCTGCCTTAGTATTTTTGCTAGGAATAGATGATTATAAAGCACATGCCACAGCAATATCAATAATTCTACCATTGTCAATTATATCTACAGTAATATATTTTGCAAACAGTTCTATCCCATTTAAGGTGGTTATTCCAGTAACAATTGGTGGTGTTGTAGGATCATATATTGGTGCAAAAACTTTAAATAAAATTCCTATTAATATATTAAGAAAAATATTTGGTAGTGTAATTATTTATACTGCAATAAGGATGATATGGAAATGATTTTAACTTTAATTGGATTTTTATCAGGTATAATCAGTGGAATGGGTATAGGTGGA
>CAYMGW010000227.1:832-4553 GCA_964390085.1 uncultured Tissierella sp. | reverse complement strand
TGAAGCCATAGCCTTACCCATAGCATCTACAACGTCCTTATCATTTTTAACTGTTCCAGAAGCTATTCCATAGGCTATTCCTGGTATTAAGAATAATAATGCAATTATTGGAACTATACCTCCAATAAATGCAGATTCTTTAAGAATTGAACCTGTATCTGGATTTCTTAAAATACCATTTTGTGGTACTACTAAAAGAAGTATTACTATAACAAATACTAGTATAGATATACCAGCCCATTTTAAACCTCTGTTTTCTTCTTTGGTAACCTTATCCATAGAAGCTACAGCTTTTCCCTTATATTCACCTAATCTTGGCTCGATGATTTTCTCAGTGACAAAAGTACCTACAATTGTAATTAAGATTGTTGATACAAATAGGAAATAGAAGTTAGATGTGGCTTGTACTATATAATCCCCTTGAATCATTTGAGCTGCCGGTTGAGTTATACCTGCTAACAATGCATCTGTAGGTCCTACCATTAAGTTGGCACTAAACCCTCCAGATACACCTGCAAAGGCAGCAGCTAACCCTGCCAATGGATGACGTCCAAAGCTCAGAAATACTAAGGCTCCAAGTGGAACTAAAACCACATATCCTGCGTCAGAAGCAATATTAGACATTACCCCTGCAAAAACTACTACTGCTGTTATCCATCTCTTAGGTGTAGATAATACTAACTTCCTAAGTCCAGCTTGAATAAGACCAGTTCCCTCTGCAACTCCTACACCTAGCATTGCAACCAAAACTGTCCCTAAAGGTGCAAAAGATGTAAAGTTTTTCACTGCTTCTGAGAACATCTTTCTTATACCCTCAGCATTTAACAAACTAATAGCAGTAACAGTAGTTGGAACCATTTCTCCATCTACAAACTTATCATATGTTGCTGATAATCCTACTTTTTCGGCTATAGCTGAAATAATGATAACTATTAAGCTAAATATTACAAATAATGTAACTGGGTGGGGCAATTTATTCCCCGCTCGTTCTACAAAGTCAAGAAATTTGTTGAAAAATCCTTTCTTCGTAGATTTTACATTAGTCTTGTCCATTACAAACCTCCTCTTTTGTTTTTTGTCTTAATTTGAATAAATTAAGTAATAAATATTTACCCAAATTAAATGAAAATAAAATTGCAATGACAATCTAAATAATACAATAATTTATATAGTCTTGCAATGGTTTTCACGAATGTCAAAATCTTAAAAATTGTCAAAAAAGAACCATATATAATGGTTCTTTTTCTAGGTTAATACATCTTATTTAGTTATCTGCTAATGCTTCTTCCATATCATCTAAGTCTTCATTTTCATTTTTGCTTTCTTTTGGTAAAACATTACTTTCCTTGTTTGTGAACGCAGTTATAATATCTGTTAAATCTAATCCTGTTAAATCCTTTACAGTTTGAAAACCATTTGTTGTTACATCAGCTACCAACTTTGTAAGCTTAGATGCCCCTTCTCTACCGCCATTATCAATTATAGTTATCTTATCTACTTGTTCCATTGGCTTAGCTACTGCAGTCATTATCTCAGGTAATCTACCTACCACTAATTCTACTATAGCAGCCTCTCCATACTTAGCCATTGCCTCTGCTAATCTGTCCTTAGATTCAGCCTCTGCTATACCTTTTGCTTTAATTGCTTCTGCTTCTGCAATACCCCTTGCTTTAATTGCTTCTGCATCTGCTATTGCAGCAATCTTTAGAGCATCTGCTTCTGCTATTGCCTTAATTCTTATAGCTTCCGCTTGTGCTTGAGCCTGTTTTATAGATCTTATCTTTTCTGCTTCTGCATTTACTTCAGTTTCATATTTCTTCGCATCTGCAGGTTTTTTAACTTCGGCTACAAGTCTTTCCTCTACTACCAAAGCATTCTTCTTAGCTAAAGCTGCCTGTTGCTCTGCTACTAAGGACTCATTCTCAATTTCCTTCAATTTATATGCTACGTCTGCATCTGCCTTTGCCCTATCTTGCTCTGCTCTATAACTTTCAACCTTAATTAATTTGTCTCTTTGACTTTCTGCTATTTCTGTTTCAGCTGACAGCTTGGCTTTTTCTCCTTCTCTTATTGCATTTGCTGTACGTATCTCAGTATCCCTTTTTCTCTCAGCTGTAGCAATATCTGCATCTGCCTTTGCCGATGCTATCTGAGGTATAGCCCTATTTTCTAAATATCCCCCTTGAGTTGATATCCTAAGTATACTATAAGATATCAATAGTAACCCCATTGAGTGTAATTCTTCTCTTATATCATCTTCTATCCTCTGCTCAAATGCTGCTCTGTCTTCATTAATTTGCTCTACAGTAAGAGTTGATATTATTCCTCTTAGTTTACCTTCAAGAATTTGCTCTACCATGCTACTAATAACTGATACTGTATTTTTTGCTCCACCACTACAAAACTGCTCTACTGCCTTAAGTATACTATTGCTTTCATTATTAACCTTTACTATAGCTGTACCTACAATATTTACAAATATACCTTGTTTAGAAGGTGCTTCATTTACATCCGTGGTCATACTAATGTTTTCTAGAGAAATTGTACAAGAAGTCTCTAAAAATGGAATCATAAATCCACCTTTACCAGATAATACTCTTTTCCTTAATCCCGTGATGACCATTGCCTTATCTGCTGGTACTTTTCTCCAGAATAACAGAAGAATTATTAAAAACCCCACTACTCCCCCTGCAATAAATATGTACTGCATAGCAAAACCCCCTTTTTAAAATTATATAAGATTGATATCTAATATATACCAGTAGGTCATTAGTCTAAACAAGATTTTAACAATTGTAATGTTTCTGTAATAAATAGGATAAAAAAAGAACTCTAAACAGAGTTCTTCTTACTACTTCAACTTATCAATAAATTTTAATGTTATCTCTACCTTCAATCTTTCTATAGGATTTTCTAAGTCAATATTACAGATTTGCTGTATTTTCGCAATTCTATATCTTACTGTATTGCTATGGATAAATAGTTGTTTTGCTGCAATATTACAATTTGATTCACATTCCAAATAAACTTCCAATGTGGATATTAGTTCCTCGCTATCTGGTTCTTTTAGCAATGGATAAATCTTACTAAATGCATTACCAAAATCCTTAGTTCGAATATTTTCTAAACGTAGTAATCCAAATGGTCCTAAGTCCTCAAAGGCTATCATTTCTCCATCTGTATAAATATATGAACCAATATCTACAGCTTTTAAAGAACCTACATAACTTTTCTTTATGGAGCAAATATCCTCCACCATATCACCTATACCTAATTTTATTTCTCTATCAGGAAAATTATTTTTTATTTCTTTGAATATACCAGCAAAATCTCTTTTCACATTCTTAACAATATCTTTATTATAATCTTCAACATCATATAAAAGTATTATGGTATTGTCATCTAATATACCAAATATAGACTTGTCCTTTGGAAGATTTAGTAAAAATGTAGAAGATATTTTTTCACGATCATTGTAAAATGATGGGTTTTCATCATCTTGTTTGATACATACACATATAAACTTATTCTCTATATTTAGCTTAAAGTCTTGAATACTATTTATTGCTTTAATTAAGCTTTGTTTGGAGTCTAACTCCCCATCAATTAATGCTCTGATTAAATCATCATAAAAACGTCTTTCAAAGGAATTCATCAAATAAATCTGTTCGTATACTTCTAAAAGTAAAGTATAACTAAGTCTTAGAACAAATAAATCATA
>CAYMGW010000227.1:0-822 GCA_964390085.1 uncultured Tissierella sp. | reverse complement strand
AACCTTATTAGAATGTTCCCATACAATTAATTTTGATACAGTTACACCCTTAATTAATATTGGTATCACGATAAAAGAACATTTATCCTTATTTTCTATGTTTGTTATTCTATAGATATTTAATTTATCACATAATATTTCCTTTTGATAATTAAATGAAAAATCATCTTCCTTATTGAATGAAATGTCATCCTTTAAAAAAGGTTGTTCTTTAGGATAATTAAAAACTTCTTTTTCTAGAATATCAACTATAGATAGAGGATATTTCAACTCTTCCGAAAGACATATTATTGTCTTTTCAATTTTTTTATGAAAATCATCACTTCTTAATACAAGTTTATCTGCATTCTTTCTATCAATAATATGACTTATATACCTATTCATAGCAATTGAATTTACAGCATTTATTATATCAATCCAAGCTACATCATTTGGAACATTTATTAGGGGAAACTTTAGGTCATTACATAGCTCTATTATTTCTTTTGGAATTTGTCCTAAATATCTGTCCCTTTTTATTGCCAAACAGGTTGAATTTTGTTTATATAAAAATAATATCACCTCTTTAAAAAGCTCAACATTATCTTTAAATAAATATCCGGAGGAAAGCATAAATTCCTTGCCTTTAACCCATTTATATCCATCGGGGGCATCAAAAAGTGATACGGCTTGTATTTCTCTGTCAATTCCTTTTTCTCCTGCGATTAGATAATAATCAGCAAAAAACTTTGTCCTTAATACTTCTCCTATTGTAACTCCCATACTGTCTTTTCTCTCCCATTTATTATGTCATGATTTAATTATATCATAAATTCGACAGTA
>CAYMGW010000226.1:3400-4570 GCA_964390085.1 uncultured Tissierella sp. | reverse complement strand
ATTATGCTCAATCATCATATGGTTTATTTACTGAAATATCAAATAATAAATTATGATGGGGAATAAATTATTTTTCTGAAGGAGATGAAAAAAGTCAACCATTAGGTAGTTACAGTATCATAATACCAGACAGTGCAATTTATAGAGAAGGAGAAGATGTGCTCTACGTAATAACTGAAGAAAAATCATTAAGAAAAAGAGAACAGCTAATGAAAATAAATGTGAAAATAGAAGCGACAAATGGATATGAAACAGCAATTATAGGAGTCCTTCCATATGATTCGGAAGTAATAAAATGGACAACAAAACCTCTGAGAGAAGGAATGAATGTAAGAGTAGTAGAAGGAAGGGCAAGGTGAATAAAATGAAGAATATAAGAAAAGGAAACAGTAAAATAAAAATAATTTTAATAATATTTTTATCAGTTCTAACCCTTTTACTATTTTTGAAGCAAAGAAATATAAAAAAGGAATCAGAAAACTTTCCTCTAAAAATTGAAATGATATTTGAAGAAAAAAATGAAATCTATCAAAAGTTAATAGATGGCAGAGATATAATACAAGAAAAATACATAATGTCTAAAACTGAAGAAAAAACTTTTTATAGTCTTGAGTTCGAGCCTAAAGACACAAGTAGAAAAAACTTTATAAAAGAAAAGTTTCTTGAGGACATACAAATAATTTCAAAGGAAGAACAAGAAAAAATAAAAATTGTAGATTTTACAGAATCAAAGAAAAATTTACAAAAATACTATTATGGATTTATATTTCTATTTGAAATTGCAATGTTAATATTTATTACAGTATATCTAATAAAATCTGTAAAACTAAATATAAAAAGATATAAAATAGGGACAAAAAGAAAATATGGAAAAGAATTTCTTTTAGAAAACCTGACAATGGTATTGTTAGAAATACTGAAATTAGTTTTGCTGATATTCCTTTGGGTATTCTTGTTAAGGCTAATCTTAGAATTTAAATTATCAACTCCAAGTAGGTTTCTACCTCCGAAGGATATATTTGATTTCCAATTTTATTCTAACATTGGAAATGTAATTAGAGAGGAATATGGGAAAACGGCTGGAGGATATGGAGAAATATATATAAATCTTATGAAAACAACAAAAAGATATTTTGTGAAATCAGTGATTTTATTAATAGCACTATTATC
>CAYMGW010000226.1:0-3390 GCA_964390085.1 uncultured Tissierella sp. | reverse complement strand
ATTTAATATAGTAGAAAAAGACTCCAATAAATTAGAAATAGAAGGAGGGGAATTAGATGGGAATGCTGTTGTTTAAAAATATAGAAAAGACATATAAAGGAAATGTTAATGCGGTTAAAGACTTTAATCTTGAGATAGAAGATAAGGAATTTATTGTATTGGTCGGGCCTTCAGGCTGCGGAAAATCAACAACACTTCGAATGGTTGCAGGGCTAGAAGAAATAACGGAAGGAGAACTATATATAGACGGTATATTAGTAAATGATATTTCTCCAAAGGATAGAGATATTGCAATGGTATTTCAAAACTATGCTCTTTATCCTCATATGACTGTTTATGAAAATATGGCATTAGGACTAGAACTTAGAAAAGTTCCTAAGTATGAAATTGCTAAAAAGATAGAAGAAGTTGCAAGGACATTGGATATAGAAGATTTATTAAACAGAAAACCTAAGGCATTATCAGGAGGACAACAGCAAAGGGTAGCTTTAGGAAGGGCAATAGTGAGAAATCCAAAAGTATTCTTAATGGATGAACCTCTTTCAAACTTGGATGCAAAACTAAGGGTTCAAATGAGAATGGAAATAGTAAAATTGCATAACGAATTGGAAACAACTTTCATATATGTAACCCATGATCAAACGGAAGCAATGACAATGGGAACTAGAATTGTAGTAATGAAAGACGGATATATTCAACAAGTAGCAACACCTAAGGAACTTTATTACAACCCTTCAAATATGTTTGTTGCAAGCTTCATAGGAAGTCCACAAATGAACTTTATAAATGTAAATGTAGAGGAAGTTAAGAATGCAATTTATCTTAAAACTAAAGAAATAAAAATAAAATTAAATGAAGAAAAAGGTAAGGAGCTTGAAGAAAAAGGATATATAGGGGAGAAAATAATAATGGGAATAAGACCAGAAAGTTTAAACCTTATAGAAGAGCCTTTAGTTGATACAAATTATATAGAAGGAAAAGTAGATGTCATAGAGATGGCAGGAGCAGAAAGCTTTATACACCTAATAGTGGGTGAGGAAAAGATAATTACAAAGATAAATTCAAAGAAAGAACCGAGAAAAGGAGATATTTTAAAGTTTGACTTTGGTTATGATGATATCTATTTATTTGATAAAGAAAGTGAAAATTCAATTTCTGTAAGAACAAAAAGCAGCAATCTTTGATTGTTGCTTTTTTGTGGAAATTTTATATCCATTAATATATAATAAGATAGATAGAAACAAATGTTTAGAAAGGTGTGAGAGAGTGGATTACCTTAATGGATTAAATGATAGACAGAGAGAGGCTGTATTACATACAGATGGCCCTTTACTTATTTTAGCAGGTGCAGGGTCAGGTAAAACTAAAGTAGTTACTCATAAAATAGCATATTTAATAGAAGAAAATGGTATTTTCCCGGGAAATATTTTGGCAATAACCTTTACTAATAAAGCTGCTAATGAGATGAAAGAAAGAGTGGGGAGGCTTTTATCTACTAATGTAGATACTATGTGGATGGGGACATTCCACTCAATATGTGTAAGGATACTAAGGCGAGATATTGATAAAATTGGCTATAACAGATCTTTTACAATATATGACAGAGATGATCAGATAACCTTGATAAAGGAATGTTTAAAGGAAAGAAATCTGGACAAAGACACCTATAAAGAAGCTTCAGTTTTAGCTCAAATTAGCAAACTAAAAGATGATATTACAGATCCAGATAAATTTATAAATCAAAATTATAAAGACTTTTATTTAAGAAATATTGGAGAATTATATGCTCTATATCAAGAGAAGCTTAAGCAATATAATGCATTAGATTTTGATGATTTGATAATAAAAACGGTACAACTTTTAAAAGCAAATTCTGATATTCTGGACTACTATCAAAGGAAATTTAAATATGTATTTGTAGACGAGTATCAAGATACAAATAAGATTCAATATGAGCTGGTGAAACTACTATCAGATAGATATAAGAATATTTGTGTTGTAGGGGATGGGGATCAATCAATTTATGGGTGGAGAGGAGCAGATATCACCAATATCCTAAATTTTGAGAAGGATTTTCAAAATTCTACAACTATAATGTTAGAGCAAAACTATAGATCTACACAAAACATACTTAATTTAGCCAATAAGGTAATACGTCACAACTCTGAGAGAAAAGATAAAAATCTATGGACTGAAAACCATGAAGGAGAGCCTATATATTATGAAGAGTTACCAGATTCAGAGGACGAGGCATTATTTGTGGCTAATAAAATTGATGAATTGATTTCTCAGGGATATAGTTTAGCTGATTGTGCTATACTCTATAGAACCAATGCTCAATCTCGTTCATTTGAGGATTCCTTTATTAGAAAAAATATTCCTTATAAAATCGTAGGTGGACTTAAATTCTATGATAGAAAAGAAATAAAGGATATAGTGGCTTATTTAAAGGTATTACAAAATCCTGTAGATAATATTTCTATCAAAAGAATAATCAACGTGCCTAAAAGAGGAATTGGGAATGCAACTATAGATAAAGTAGAGGAATTTGCAGCAGAGACAAACGATTCTATTTATGGAGCACTATTATCCAATATACCAGACTTAAATGCTAGAGCAAAGAATAGCTTGAAGCCCTTTATCGATATGATGAATAAGCTTATGGCTATGAAGGAAATAATGGGAGTAAAGGATTTTATAGAAGAAGTTATTAATTCAACTGGATATATTAAAGAATTAGAAAGAGAAAATACTATAGAAGCACAAACTAGAATAGAGAATATAAAAGAATTTATATCTGTTGCCATAGATTTTGAAATGAGAATGGGAGAAAGTAATTTAGAAGAATTTTTAGCCAATGTAGCTTTGCTTTCAGATGTAGATAAGACCTCTGACACTACAAATGTAGTTACAATGATGACTGTACACAGTGCTAAGGGGTTAGAGTTTCCAGTTGTGTTTTTAGTAGGTATGGAGGATGGATTATTCCCTATAACTAGAGCATTAGATAGTGAATCAGAACTAGAAGAAGAGAGAAGACTTTGTTATGTTGCTGTAACTAGGGCAGAGAAGCTTTTATTTATAACTAATGCAAGAGTAAGAACAATTTATGGAAATGTAAACTATACTCTACCTTCTAGATTTATTGAGGAAATGGGAGATGCTATAGAGAAAAAAGAAAAGAAAAGCATCAAAGAGCAATTGGTGTCAGTAAAAGATTTCACAGCCAAAAAAGAAAAGAAAGAAACCTTTACTCCTAGACCATTTGTTATACAAGCACAACCTAAGCCTCAAGGAGATAAAAATCTAGATGTAAATGTGGGAGATAAAGTAAAGCATAAAAAATTTGGCATAGGTACCATAGTTCAAATAAAGGCTCGAGATAATGAT
>CAYMGW010000225.1:0-4583 GCA_964390085.1 uncultured Tissierella sp. | reverse complement strand
TTCAAATTTCAATTTGTCGACTTGATTAACAAAGTCTGAAAACTGTTCTTGTAAATTAATATTTGGATACATCACATCCAAATCAGCTAACCTAGAAATTGACAAGTAATTAACTGTAGTGCCTGTTGGTATTTCATCAATTTGCCTTCGAAATCCTCTCATACCAAATAAATTCGCTATATAAGTAGAGTTAACATCTATATTTCCTCTCTTTAGCCAACTTATCATTCCATCTTGAAAATAAAACCTATCTGACTCCTGTACAATATAACACAATCCAAGAGTTCCTCGCGATGTAACCAAAATATCACCTACTAAAGGCACTAATGACTTTTCTTTAAACGAATTATACTGTTCTTCTGATATATATAATTCATTAGAATTACTCCCTGTTTCAATTCGCTGAACTAAATCGGATATTCTTAAAAATGGAACTCCTGATGTAGTTTGTTCGCTTTGATAAACACGTCTGCTTGACCCCACTTTAAATATCTCTCCAAGTTTCTTTACTTCCCAACCTTTAGTGTTATCCTTCGGATCCCCAAACATCTCGATAAATCTCGATTTGACTAATTCATCCAATGCTTCTACTTGATTTTTCCTTTTATCTATTAATTCTTGTGCCTTGTCCAAAATCTCTACTATCTTATTCTGAATTTTTATATAAGGTATAGGTATACATAAATTGTCTAAATGCTCTTTTTTTATATTATTTATATTAGCTCCACATACAATACTCGAGATTGTTTCTCTATAATATTTTGTTCTAAAAAAATATGAGACATATCTAGGATTTATGTTGTTATTACATCTTATTAACTTACAAAAAGCACCAAAAGTAAATTCTGTATCCTTTAAAATTTGTACTGATTTTCCAACAACTTCTTTACTTCCACTAGATGCTGCTATTAAAATATCATACTTTTTAATCTTTTGATTTTCTTTTATTAATTCATCTCTAATATATACTAAATCATTTAATATCAACTTATTATCTTGTATACTATTAGCTCTAAGTAAAATTTTATATCCATCTCTCTCTTCTTCTATAACATCTTCCGGTTTATACGAAATTCCCCTTATTTGCTCAATGTAACTTCCTAATTTTTTAATTTTGTAATTTGACTTCATAAATTACACCCCAAGCATTCTTTCTAGTTCTTCTAATCCTTGAATTATCTCTTCTTCTAGAGACTTTACTCTTTCTAAAATAATGCTTGGAGCATCATATTCTACTTCTTCATACTCTATTTCTTTGTATTTATTTATTGAAAGATCATAGCCATTTTCTCTTATTTCTTCCACAGGTACAAAGAAACTTTTTTCTATTCTTTTTCTATCATTTTCTTTATCTAGATTAGAGAATCTCTCGATAATATCTGCAATATCATTATTCTCTATTTTATTTCTTTTATCATCTAGAGAATATCCATCAGCTTTCATATCATAGAACCAGACCTTATCTGTTCCACCTGTGCCTGTTTTGGTGAATATCATAATAGCTGTAGATACCCCTGCATATGGTTTAAAAACTCCTGAAGGCATTGATATTATTGCCTCAAGCTTATGATTGTCCACTATTTCTTGTCTTATAGATTTATGTCCACCTGTTGAGCCAAAAAGAACTCCATCTGGAACTATGGAAGCACATCTTCCTCCTGGTTTTAATATTCTTAGAAATAACGCTAAAAATAATAGTTCTGTCTTCTTTGTTTTAGTAATTTTAAGTAAATCAGCTGATACTGCCTCATAATCTAAACTACCTTTAAAGGGAGGATTTGCTAGAACTAACGTGAACTTTTCTCTATCTGTATTTACCTCTGATAATGAATCCTTATACTCAATATTAGGGTTGTCCACCCCATGTAACATCATGTTCATAGCCCCTATTCTAAGCATGGTTCTATCCATATCAAATCCGTAGAACATATTATTATTAAAATGCTCCTTTAACCCTTGCACAAAGAAAAGATCTTGATGTTTTTTTCTTAAATAATCCTGTGCTGATACTAAAAAACCAGCCGAACCTGCTGCAGGATCCACTATTATATCTTCTGGAGTTGGCTTCATCAGCTGAACCATCATGTTTATAATATGTCTTGGTGTTCTAAACTGTCCATTTGTTCCTGCTGTTGCCACCTTTGATAGTAAATATTCGTAAAGATCTCCTTTAGTGTCACTTTCCTTGTTAAACTCTAGCTTGTTAATACCATCAACTATTTTAGAAAGCATTAATGGTGTAGGAATTTTAAATATTGCATCCCCCATATACTTTGCATAAGCCGAATCCTTGTCATTATGCAAGTTTTTAATAAAAGGAAACACCTCATTTAATACTATGTTATACATTAATTCAGTATTTCCTTCATTTGAAAATTTGCTCCATCTTAAATGTTGCTTATCCTCAGGGAAAGTTCTATTAAAGTCTATTCCAAGAACTGTAGCCTCTGCCTCATTTTTTGTTTCAACTTCATCCAACCCTTTAATAAATAAAAGATATGTAAATTGTTCTATTACTTCCAATGGATTGGTTATACCACCAGTCCAAAATGTTTCCCAAATTCTATCTACTTTACTTCTTAATTCCCCTGTAATCATTTCTTTCCCCCATTAATAAGTTGCTATAGTTAGCACATATTTATATTTTTATTCCATATTTTACCAAATTGGTTGCCTATAATTATATCTTATATTATTGAGAAATGCGAACCTATCTATATTTCCTCTATTCCATAGAAAAAACTTATAAATAGATAAATAGTTTATTTAATTTTACTCAGTTCATCTAAAAAGGCTGGTCTTTTTCTATATAAGGCCATTAACTCATTTATCATCTCTTCTTGACTTATATTTCCTGATATTTTTTTATATCTCTTAATTATACCACATAATCGTTGATAGTCTTTTCTATTAGATGAATAACTTGCAGCGTGTTTTATATATCTTTTATAAATCTCTATAACTTCGTCCTTAAACTTATCCTGTAGCTTTCCTGCATATTCTTCTATCCTGCTTGGATTCTCTCTGACAAACTCCATTATCTCATCTATGTCATTTTGTGATGTTATAAGTTTAAGATAAATGTCTTCTCTGTACCAACCTTTCCCCTTTTTTAATTCTTCCTTTAAATTCTTATAAAACTCTTCCTTATCAGCAGCTAATTCTTTAAGCTCGCTGTAATACTCAAAATTTCCTTCAATCAAAAGCTCTTTTCCTAGCTTTTCCTGTTCTTCTTTCAATAAAAGTTTTTTATATGCTTCATATCTTAATTTTTTCCATTTTAATATTAACCCTGCATATTCTTTGTCTTGTTTTTCTCCTTCTACAGCCAATTCTATTACTTTATTATAATTCTTTTCTTCAATGTACTTATCTATAAGCAGTTGCCTAAAGGATGTAAATTTCAGATTCCTCATCATAAAATCTAGAACCTCTTCCTCTGTTCCATAATCCTCTATTAATTCAAATAATATTTGGAGCATCCTTTCATTTATGTATCTTTTATACTCACTATCAGAGTTTTTATTCAAATTGTGCTCTATTTTTATTTTAAGCTTTTCTCTTAGATACTCCACATCTGCAAATTCAGTACATAGTCTAAGAATATCAATTTTATAATCTTCCCATCCCTCAAAAACATTGTTATCGCTTTGCTCCAAAAGATTGTTAAATATCTCTTCTCTTAATTTAATATCCAAATCAGCACTGTTTATTGCAATTTCTCCTATGAATTCTATGGTTTCTGTTACTAAAGAACCTATTTCTCCATCAGAATCATCTGCATATTGAAATGCTTCAATAGACTCGTTAAGCAGTAAAAATGCAATATCTAAGGATAATAATGTATCATAAGTATCTCTTGCCTTTTCTAATAAATCTTCCATCTCATATACATAAGCTGATGTTTCTCTATATTTAATAAATCCTTCTCTTTTTGTATATTTTCTTACAATAGAATCTATAAGATTTTTACATTTTATTAATTGTTGTTCAACATTTCCTCTTGAATACCTAACAATAAGGCTATTTTTTAAAGTTACATCCTTTTCAGTTATATCTAAAATTATTCTTATTAATTCTTCCTTGGAAAGGTCGCTTAATATTTCTTTTATCTCTGGCTGCTTTGCAATTTCCCTTTTCCCCTCTAATTTGTTGTCTTTGTTACTGAAAACCTCTAGTAGTTCATAATATGCAGCCACTTGATGTTTACATATAGGCCCAAAATCATACGGGCAATCACACTCTGAGTAAATAATTTCTCCTTGTTCATCTATATTTATTACAACCTGATAGTCTTCACTTCCTTCAACTAGGAAAATATATTCATTATCTCCCTGCTTAGTAGTTTCAAGTATATTTCCATCCATATAGTAAATATATCCTCTATCTAAAATAGTTTTATTAATATGATTCTCAAAATTATTTACGTTCATCTATACAGTCACCATCTCTTTATAAAAAAAATTTAATTTCATTGTTTATAACTACTAATTTCTTCTCCTCTTCTTTAAACTGTCTATTTATTTACATATCACTATCTAATCCCAAAAGTATCAAAACTCCTTTTCATACCTTTTGAAAAA
>CAYMGW010000224.1:0-4587 GCA_964390085.1 uncultured Tissierella sp. | reverse complement strand
TGCCTTGGAAGGTGTGAGCCAATTATTTGAAACAATAAAGCTTGTAAAGAAAGGATTAAATCCTAATCTAGAAATTGAGGGAGTTGTCCTTAGTATGTTTGATGGTAGGACAAACTTATCTATACAAGTAGTAGATGAAGTAAAGAGCTTTTTTAAGGGGAAAGTTTACGTAAGTCTTATTCCTAGAAATGTAAGATTAGCTGAAGCTCCAAGCTATGGATTATCTATTATGGATTATGATTCTAAATCAAAGGGAGCAGAAGCGTATATGGAGCTAGCAGAAGAGTTTCTAGAATTAGTTGAGGAGTGATAATATGAGTGTAAAAAAAAGAGGGTTGGGCAAAGGATTATCCGCTTTAATTTCCGACGAAGTAGTGATTGATGATAGATCATCAAAGGAATTTATTGAAAATATAGATATAAACTTAATTATACCTAATGAGAACCAGCCAAGGCAAGAATTTCACAAAGAGGCACTATCAGATTTAACTAATTCCATAAAAGCACATGGATTAATACAGCCAATTATAGTTAGGAAGGTAAAAAATAAATATGAAATAATTGCAGGTGAAAGGCGTTTCAGAGCTTCCAAGGCTGCTGGATTAAAGGAAATCCCTTGTATTTTAAAAGATATAAATACGGAGATGTCAGCAAAAATTGCTTTAATTGAAAATGTACAAAGAGAAGATTTAAATCCAATAGAAGAAGCTTTGGCATATAAGAAATTGATGGGGGATTATAATTTAACACAGGAAGAAGTAGCTAATGAAGTAGGAAAGTCTAGATCTTATATAGCAAATACTGTTAGGCTTTTAAATTTAGGAGAAGAAATCATAGACTATATATCCAAAGGGGAGTTAACATCTGGACATGGTAAGGCATTACTGGGAATTAAAGATAAAAAAGAACAATTATTAGCTGCTGAAAAAATAATAGCTAACAATCTAAATGTTAGACAAACAGAGGAAATGACTAATAAAAAGACTACAGCAAATAAGAAGATTAACGTGAAAAATAGTAAAGGCAGTAAGGATTCTCACATAATAGATTTAGAAGAAAGTTTAATGAGAACATTGGGGACGAAAGTTAATTTAATTCAAGGAGATAAAAAAGGAAAAATTGAAATAGAATATTATGGATATGAAGATTTAGAGCGGATTATAGATGTTTTGACCAAATAAGCATTATATATATTTATATTTTAAAGATAGAAAGGAGAGATATATGTGGAGATAAATATATACCAAGTAGATGCTTTTTCCGACAAGGCTTTTGGAGGGAATCCAGCTGGAGTAGTTTTAGATGCTAGACATTTAACTGAAGATATAATGCAGAGTATTGCCAAGGAAATGAATTTGTCTGAGACTGCATTTGTGACCTCAGTAGATGATGATTTATTTACAGTAAGGTTTTTCACTACAGTTTGCGAAGTAGATTTATGTGGTCATGCTACAATTGCAACTTTTCATACTTTGACGAAAATGGGATATATTTCACCTATTGATAATGGCATAAAAAGAGTTTATCAGGAGACTAAAACAGGGAAATTAGCTGTTGATATAATGTTTAAAGATAGTGAGATAGATAAAATATTTATGGAGCAAGCTACTCCTAAAGAAATGGGTATAATAAACGATATATATCCTTTGCTCGAATCTATGGGAATTAATGTAGAGGATGTAGGAGTGTTGGATGATATGGTATATCCTGAAATAATTTCTACTGGACTTCCTGATATTATATTACCTATAAAGAAAAAGGAAGTATTAGACAAATTAGATATTGATGTCAAATCTTTATCAAAGATTTCTGAAAATTTAGGTGTAACAGGTGTACATGCATTTTATTTGCCAGAAATAAATTCAAAATCTGTCTATACTAGAAATTTTGCTCCATTAGTAGGAATTGATGAAGAAGCTGCCACTGGAACATCAAATGGTGCGTTAATATATTTTTTAAAGAAGAATAAGCTAATTAAAGATAATAATATAGTGTCCTACCAAGGAGAATCACTGAATAGACCTAGTGTAATTCACTGTATAATTGAAGAAAATGATGGAAACTCAATAGTTAAAGTTGGAGGAAATGCTAAGATAGTAATAAATGGAATAATGTCTATATAATCAACCAGAAAATGGTTGATTTTTTTATTTAAAAAATGGATTATTTATTTGAAAAATAGGCAATATAAAACAAATAGATTAAAAAGGTCCATAGACTTTGAAAAAAAGTTAACAAAAATATTTACAAAGCTATAGGGAAATGGTATATTAAAAACTGTGTCATAGAATTTTATTATACTAAAAGAGGAGGAGATTTAATGCAAGCATTTGTTGATGCAGTAAATGGATTTTTGTGGGATAAATTTCTAATATATGCTTTATTAGGTACAGGAATTTATTATACTTTTAGACTTCGAATTCCACAAATTAGTAAAGTAGGAGCAGGATTTAAACAAGCATTTGGAGGAATATTTAAAAAAGATAAAAAGGCTGATGCAGATGGAATGACATCTTTTCAGGCTTTGGCTACTGCAGTAGCAGCACAGGTAGGTACAGGTAACTTAGCAGGAGTAGCAACAGCTATAGCAGCTGGAGGTCCTGGAGCTATTTTCTGGATGTGGGTATCTGCAATACTTGGTATGGCTACAAACTTTGGTGAAGCAGTATTAGCGCAAAAATATGCAGATAGATCTGGTGATGAAGTTACTGGAGGTCCAGCCTATTATTTAGCTAATGGTGTAAAGAGTAAATTTTTAGCAGGGTTCTTTGCTGTTACTATAATAATAGCATTAGGGTTTGTTGGTAATATGGTTCAATCAAATTCAATAGCAACGGCAGTTAATGCAGCATTTGGAGTTAACAAGATTATTGTAGGAGTTATAACAGCCATATTTGCAGCTCTTATATTAATAGGTGGAATGAGTAGAATTGCCAGCTTTGCGGAATTAGTAGTACCATTTATGGCTTTACTTTATATTATAGGTAGTTTTGTAATAGTAGTCAAAAATCCTTCTGCAATAGGGCCAGCATTTAAGAGTATATTTGCAGGTGCATTTACTACTCAAGCAGCAGTAGGTGGAGCTTTGGGTGTTACAATGAAGCAGGCTGCTAGATATGGTATTGCAAGGGGATTATTCTCCAATGAAGCTGGTATGGGTTCAACACCACATGCCCATGCTGTTGCAAAGGTAGATCACCCTGCACAACAAGGTATGGTTGCTATGGTTGGAGTTATAATAGACACATTAGTTATTTGTACTGTTACAGCTTTAATTAACTTAGTTACAGGAGCTAATACTTTAGGCCTAACAGGTATTGAAATGACTCAAAAGGCATTTCAATTAGGTCTTGGCCATTTTGGATTAATTTTCATAGCAATTAGTTTGTTCTTCTTTGCATTTACTACTATAATTGGATGGTATTTCTTTGGAGAAGCAAATATTAAATATTTATTTGGAGCTAAAGCCATAAATGTTTATAGAATAATAGTACTTGGATTTATTATATTAGGTTCATTTATGCAAGTTAAAGTAGTATGGGATATGGCAGATATGTTTAATGGTTTGATGGTTATTCCTAACTTAATAGGTCTTTTAATATTATCACCTCAAGCAGCTGCTATACTAAGGGATTATGATACTACTTTTATTAAACAACAAAGATAATAGTAAAAGAAAAATTTCTAAAAATTTCTAATAAATTAAAGGTTATTAAAAGGGAACAATTAATGTTCCCTTTTTCTATCATTTATAGTAAAATACAACTAGGAGGGGATATAAATGTTTATAGACAAAAGCCTAAAAGAATACATAGCTGCTACAGCTAGTGGAGAGCCTACTCCAGGAGGTGGAAGTGTTGCAGCTTTAGTAGGAAGTCTTGGAGGGGCACTTACTAATATGGTTAAAAATTTAACCGTTGGGAAAAAAGCATATGAAGAACTTTCAGATGAAATTAAATCAGAAATAGTTGAGAACTCAAAAGAAGTTGAAAAGCTTGTTGAAGCATTAAGTGGTATTGTAGATGAAGATACAAAAGCCTTTGACAAGGTAATGGAGGCTTTCAAACTTCCTAAAGGAACAGATGAAGAAAAGACAGCAAGAACAAGTGCAATTCAAGAGGGATATAAGATAGCTTTAGAGGTCCCTTTAAGATGTGCGGAAAAATGTTTAAAAATACTGGAGCTACAAGAAGTTTTTGCTAATTATGGAAATGTTAATGCTATTACAGATGTTGGAGTAGGTACACTATTGGCTTATGCAGGCCTAGAAGGAGCTTTATTTAATGTAACCATTAACCTAGGTAGTATTAAAGATGAAGAGTTTAAAGAAGAGATTTCAGCTAAGGTAGATAGCCTTTTAAATGAAGGCAAGAGATTAAAAGAGGAATTACTAAAGATAGTATACCAAAGATTAGGATAAGAGAAGGAAAACCTTCTCTTTTTCTTTATTTACTCATAAAAATATTGTATTATAATAATAGTATAAAAAAATATTTTCACAATTTAAAGCCTGGGGGGAGTAGAATGTTTAAGGAACAACTTAAGTGTCTCATAACTAAGGCAAAAGGTATTAAAGACTCACAATTA
>CAYMGW010000223.1:0-4608 GCA_964390085.1 uncultured Tissierella sp. | reverse complement strand
ATACACTGGATGAAATAAAAAATGAAGTATTAGAGATAAGTAAGAGATTTACTTTATATGAGGGATATTTCGAATAGTTTAAATTATGGATAAGTAACGATAAAAGAACAAGGTTTTTTCTTAGTGGACTAAGAAATGAAAAAGTCAGTAATAGGGTTTATAGGTATCCTTAAAACCTAAATATAATTATACAAGGAGAAAAGGATATGAATATTAAGTACATTATAACATTTTTAGAAACCATAATCTGGAGTAAGTATCTAGTGGGTTTATGTCTATTAACAGGAATTTACTTTTCATTTAGAATGAAATTTCCTCAAGTAAGACTTTTCAAAGACATGATAAGATTGTTAACAAAAGGGGAAGCTTCAGAAACTGGTGTTACACCTTTTCAAGCCTTTGCAACAAGTGTAGGTGGAAGAGTTGGTGTAGGAAATATTGGTGGAGTTGCTGTTGCCATTGCATTAGGTGGTCCGGGGTCAATTTTCTGGATGTGGTTGATTGCTTTCTTAGGAGCAGCCTCTGCTTTTATAGAATCTGCTTTAGCCCAAGCATATAAAGTGAAAGAAGGAAATGTTTATATAGGTGGTCCAGCTTACTTTATAGAAAAAGGAATAGGTTCTAGATGGTATGGTATTTCTTTTGCAATAATGACTATCTTAGCTCCAGGAATATTGATGCCGGGTGCTCAAACTTATACTATTGCTTCTTCAATGCAAGAGGCTTTTGGAATTAATATTTATATAACAGGGATAATCTTAGCTATATTAATTGCAGTTGTAATATTTGGTGGAGTTAAAAGAATTGGTAGAACTGCAGAAATAATAGCTCCATTTATGGCAGCTGGATATGTGATTATGGCTATAATTATAATTGGCGCTAATATCGCAAAAGTTCCACAGGCATTTGCATTGATATTTAAATCAGCTTTTGGAAAGGAACCTTTATTTGCTGCTATCTTAGGGAGTGCTATAGCATGGGGTGTTAAACGTGGTGTTTACTCAAATGAAGCTGGTCAAGGATCAGGAGCAATAGTATCAGCAGCAGCAGAAGCTTCTCATCCTGCTAAGCAAGGATTAGTACAAGCCTTTTCTGTATATATAGATACATTGGTAGTGTGTACTGCAACAGCATTAATGGTTATATTAACTAATTCATATAATGTATTAGATGGATCTGGAAATTTTATAGTAGAACACTTACCTGGAATCGAGTATGGTGTTTTATATACTCAGTATGCAGTAGATACATTATTTTCAGGGTTTGGTAGTAAATTTGTTGCAGTTGCTATATTTTTATTTGCTTATACATCTTTACTTGCATACTATTATCAAGCAGAGAGCAATATATCATATATGTTTCCTAAAAATAAAACTGCTATATTTGTAATCCGTATAATATTTATATTGTCAAGTTTTTCAGGGGTTTTAAATACAAGCAATTTAATTTGGACATGTGGTGATTTGGGAGTAGGATTAATGGCATGGTTAAATATTATTGCAATTTTAATATTATCTAAACAAGGAATCATGCTATTAAAAGATTATGAAGAACAGAAAGCTCAAGGAATCGACCCTATTTTTAATCCTAAGTTACTAAATATAAAAGATAGTATATGGGAAGAAAAATATAAAAGCATGAATAAAAATATATAAAAGCATTAGGTCAAATTTAATTGTAATTAAAATGAACCTCAAGAAGTTTTGTCTTCCTGAGGTTCATTTCTTAAATTAATTGACACCTACATTTTTCTTTCTACATACAAAATCCACCAATGTTACTAATCCAGTTATCATAACTCTCAAATAATAATCTATAAATCTCCATAATATTAAAGCAAAGGATAGGATTTTCTTAGGAAATATGACTTTAAATAACATATAAAAGCCACCTTCTGCCGCACCAGCAGTTCCTGGAGTAGGCATAAAAGATACAGCTATATAATGTAGGGATTGAATAGCAATAATGTCCAAGAAATGGCCCATTTCAAAACCTAATGCTAGATAAACAAAGAAGGTAATAGAAAAACCAATTGTCAGTTGTACTATGGATACTAGAATCAATTCTAATGTTGTTTTCTTATCTTTTTTCATCTCTTCAACACTTGTTCTATAATCCAGTAAAGTTTTTTTCATTCTTTCTTCAGATTTTTCTATATCTTTTATTATCTTTAATTTATGCAAGACCCTAATAGACTTGCTTAGAATATTTCTAATAAACTTTTCATTTAGCAAAAATCCAAATATCATAATTAAAATTGCAAAATTAACCAAGCAGCCTACTATTACAAAAGGTAATGCTAATTTAGCTTCACTATAAAGTAAGTTAAATCTTATTATAAGCATGAATAATGAATAAAAAGTAACTACTAATTGATATATCAAAAACCTATTAACAAATAAAGATGATGCAGTGCCTACAGGAACATCGTCATTTACCAATGAATATATTTGAACGGGTTGGCCTCCAGTGGAAAATGGAGTGATGGCACTATAATATTGACCAATCATGCAGAGTTTTAGAGATGACCAGTAACTACTTTTAATATTCAATGTATTCTTCATTTTATGAATTATATAAGCTTCAAAAAACCAATATAATACCATACATAAAACAGCTATTAACAAAAACATTGTATTTGCACTGCTAATTAATTCAGAAAAATTATCGAAGTCATTGTTGTTAACAAAAATCCATAAGGTAAGGACTATAAGTCCTATTAATATTATATAATTTAATGCTTTTTTCATAATAGTTCCTACTTTCTATACTAAACTCTTTCTTACTTCTTCTGGCACCAAGCTTCCTCCAGTACCCCAACACATATGAGTTATATTCTCGTTCTTATATTTTTCGGCGGTATAAATAGGTCCTAAGAATCCAGCTAAAGCAGAAGGCTCTAAAAATATTTTTTCTTCTTCATACAATGCTTTTAGAAAATCATATAGTCTGTAATCATCAATAGTAAATGCACCAGTTAATGTTTTCTCCATAATTTTTCCTACAAAGGAAGAAGGTCTTCCCACCGCTAAACCATCTGCATCGGTTTTGTTATCTAATCCGATATCTTCAACTGAAATTTTATCATGAAGCCCTGAAGTGAGTCCCAATAGCATAGCAGGTGAATGAGTTGGCTCTGCAAAGAAACATTTTACGTTATCCCCATACATAAGTTTTAATCCATATGCTACTCCACCAGGTCCTCCACCTACACCACAAGGAAGATAAACAAATAGAGGATGGTCCTTATCTATTATAATTCCCATATCATCAAGCTGTTTTTTAGTCCTCATGCCACCAACAGCATATCCCATGAAAAGGTCCTTTGAATTTTCATCATCTATAAAATAAGATTTAGGATTTTTATCTGATAATGCTCTTCCTTCCTCTACGGCCTTTGAATAATCTGATGCATATTCAACTACAGTTACTCCCTTGGAACGAAGTAGCTCCTTTTTCCACTGTTTAGCATCTTGAGACATATGAACTATTACATTAAAGCCTACTTTTGCAGAAATCGTACCAATACTTAGCCCTAGATTTCCTGTACTGCCTACTTGGATAGTATATTTGGAGAAGAATTCTTTAAAATGGGCATCAGCTAATATACTATAATTGTCATCTAATTTAAGAAGACCATTATCTATAGCCAAAGTTTCTGCATGTTTTAATACTTCGTATATACCACCACGAGCCTTAATAGAGCCAGCTATAGGAAGCAAATCATCTCTTTTAAGAATTAGATTACCATATATATTTCTATTATATTCTTTTTCCATCCTAACCTTCATTTTATCAATTCTGGATATTGGTGATTCAATAATACCATCTATTACTTCAGGAAATACTCTTTTAATATATGGTGCAAATCTTTTAAGCCTTTTTTCTGCTTCAAGGACATCCTCAAAGGATAGAGGTAAAGAACCTTTAATATTATCAAAATTAGCATAATTATCGTTATACCATATAACTTCCTTTGCAGCTTTTAAATCATTTAACAATGGAAAATCCATATTAAAACCTCCAATACAATATCTTTTATCTTTAGTATATATTATTAACTTAAATAATGAAAGAAAAAAGATAATGCGTCAGGAGAACCGTCCCCCTGGCGCATTCCCCCTGGCGCATTAAATAAATAATTGAATATTAGAATCTAAAGCCTCCACCAAATATTCTTCTGCTGTAACTATATTAACCTCTTTGAGAAGTTCTTCTTCTTTAAACCCCATTACATCACAGGATAGCTTACATGCTTTCATATTTACACCTTTTTTCAGTGCCCCGTTTAAAAAATCAGATAATTTAGGAGTATCACTATCATCCATCATTCCTAGAAGCATCTTCTTTCCTATGCCTCCAAAATTCATTTTAGATAAAGGCAAATCTTCAATATATTTTGGAGCCATGTTTGCAAACATTTTTTCAGATGTAGTCTTATCTTCATCTGGGATACTATTTGGGTCCCTAATAAGCATTAAACCCCAAAATGCAAAAAACATAGTAACATCTACATTTATTTCCTTTGCAGTATTAGCTAATATAAGGGCTGCTAAGGCTTTATCATAATCACCACTAAACATAAGTATACTCATTTTCTTATTATTA
>CAYMGW010000222.1:0-4613 GCA_964390085.1 uncultured Tissierella sp. | reverse complement strand
ATAAGGGATTATGACCATACAAATACACTTCTTAAGGCAATTTTATCTGAATTTGAAAGGGAGGAATTATAATGAATATAAACTTTGACTTATTAAAACAACTAGTTGGAATTTATGGTCCAACAAGCAATGAGAAATTAATAAGAGAATACATTATAAGTGAGATTAGAGATTTTGTAGATGAAACCTTCGTAGATGCATTAGGTAATTTAATTGCTAGAAAAAAAGGTAATGGTAAAAAAGTTATGATTTCTGCTCATATGGATCAAATTGGACTTATGGTAATTGATATAGATGAAAAAGGGTTTTTAAGATTTACAAATGTAGGTGGAATTTCTCCAGTGATTTCTTTAAGTCAGCAGGTTGTTTTTGAGAATGGTACTATTGGAGTTGTTTATTCTGAACCTGTTGATGATATATCTAAGTTAAAATTGGAAAATATGTATATAGATATTGGTGCCTTTAGCAAAGAAGAAGCAGAGAAAAAAGTAAGTATAGGTGATATTTGCATTTATAAATTAGAATATGTGGAAAATGAAAATGTTGTATTTACTCCTTATTTAGATGATAGGGTTGGATGTTTTATTGCAATTGAAGCTTTAAAATCTATAAAAAATCCAGTCAATGATTTATATTTTGTTTTTTCAGTTCAGGAAGAAGTAGGGCTTAGGGGCGCTAAGACAGCTGCATATAGAATTAATCCTGATGTAGGAATAGCTTTAGATGTAACTAGTAATGGGGATACTCCTAAGGCTAGAAGATTTGCTATTAGCTTAAATAAAGGAGCTGCCATTAAAGTAAAAGATAATTCTATTATTTGCCATCCAAAAGTAAAAGAGTTGCTTGTTTCTTTAGCTAAAAATAATGAAATTCCTTATCAAATGGAAGTATTAGAATTTGGTGGTACAGACTCTGGAGCTATTCATATTAGTAAAGAGGGAGTTCCATCAGGAGTAATTTCTGTACCTACTAGATATGTTCATTCTACTATAGAAATGGCTTCAAAAAACGATATTATTAATTGCACAAAACTTTTAGTAGAGTTTTTAGAGGATAAATTAGATATATAATACAAAAAAGGGCTGAATTATCAGCTCTTTTTTTATAATCCCCATAGGAAAATTCTATCCCATTTTTATTTGAACTGAATCTAAATATACAATTGTGGTTTTAATTGTTTTATTTTAGGGGAATTTGTATGAAAAAACCTTTTAAAAATTAGAGGAATTAAAAGTTTTTTGGAGAATTATATAGTAGTAGATTGGATTTGAGGGGGATTTATTATGTTGGATTTGAATCATGAATATACTATATCAGAGGTATCTGAGATTACTGGATATGCTCCACATGTCTTAAGGTATTATGAAAAAGAATTTGAAATTGAGGTTCCTAGGAATAATTCAAATCATAGATATTTTACATATAAAGAGATAGAATTAATCCAATATATAAAGACTTTACAAGAGAAGGGGTTTACTAACAAACAGATAAAGCTTATAATACAGTCTCCAGATATTATAATGAACAATCAAGAAGAAACAAGCCTAGTTCCAGCTGATGATAATATATATTTTGATACATATCAATTGGCTAAAGAAATAAGTACGACTTTAGAGGAAGAATTTTTTGACAAGCTATTTGTTCATATTAATGAGGGCTCAGAGAAAAATGTGAAAGTAATTGAGGAATTAAAAGATGAAATAGCAATGCTTAGGAATGAACTAAACTCTAAAGAAAGAGATGTATTAATATGTGAAAATGCTAAGCTAAAAATGAAGGTCAAGGAAAAAACCTTTGAAAATATTGAATTAAAAGAAAAAATAAAAAAAGCTGGAGAGAAGGAGGTAGGGTTATTTCAAAGAATATTCAAAAAAAATAAATAGAGTGGAAATTCAATGCTTAGCTAAAGCATCTTATAATAAAGAAAGTCTGCTAAAACTAGCAGACTTTCTTTATTCTTGTATTATCTTTGTGCCTCATATTTTCTTAAAAGTTTAACGAAAAGTTCAGGAACTTTAGCCATATTTTCAGGTGACTCAACAAAGGAAATTCTAAATTGAGTTTTTCCTGGATTTTCATCATCATTTTCGATATTATAGAAACCTTTCATTGGTGCTACAAGTAGAGTTGTTTCAACTCCATTCATATCAACAGAGCCTTGTCCTGCACAATATAGAACGAATTCAATTGAGTCAAATCCTGGTTTTACAACATTTCTTACATCAATTACTGAATAAATTGATGCATCTGGACTTGAAACAATAAGATTTGGTTCTTGTTCTTTAAGACCATTATAAACTTTTACTATTAGATCTTTATAATAATCTCTTTGTTGTTTACACCATCCAAGAATACTCTCTTTGCTTTCATGGGCTAATGCTCCGAAAATATATTGACCAATTACATTAGCGCAAAGGTTAGCTGTATATTCTGCAACAGAACGGTTGTTAAATTCTGCATTATCTGTAATTACTGCACCTATTCTTAAACCACATGCATTCCATACTTTTGAAGCTGTTTCAATACTAATTCTTCTTCCTTCAATTCCTGGAACATCTGCATCTGTTAATCCCCAAATACTTACAAGTTTTTCTTCTTCATTGTAATATAATTCACGATAAGCTTCGTCACTTACCATCCACATATTATACTTAACGCAAAGTTTAGCAAGATCTTTCAAAAGATCAAATGTGTAATATTGTCCTGTTGGATTATCATAAGGAATAACTAAAAGTGCACTTGGATTATTTGCTTTTATTGCTTCTTCAACTTCATTCATATCTGGTAAATTGAACTTTCCATCTTCACCCATATGACGTTTTATAGTTACAGTTTTACGACCAATTCTCTCTGCAAATGAAATATAGTTTGTATAAGCAGGGTCAATCATCATAAGAGGTTTTTCATTAGTTCCAGCTGGTCCGCAAACCCCTAGAAGCAATAATTCCATACCTGATGAACCACCATCTGTTACTTGAACATGAAGATTGCTAGTGTCAAAACCTTCACTCTTTAAGATATTCTTAAAAGCATTTTGTGCTTCTACAGTACCTGCTGTTCCTGAATATCTAACAACTCCCTTTGCAAATGGACTTTCAGGTGAATTAAGCCCAAACATTCTTTTTTGCATAGCTGGATTTGTTGGTAAAGATACGTTTCCTATTCCGACGTTTATTACTGCTTCAGGTTTTACTTTACGCTCGTCATATTTCATTTGAGCTAAACGAACATCTGATGGTGTTCTTGATTCAAAATGTGCTGATAATATTGGTTTACTCATTACAATTCTCCTCCTCTTTTAGACTTGTATAAAATTTTGCTAATAAATTTAATTAGCCTACCTACATCTATTATACACTAATTAAAATTTATTTCATCTTATTCTTAATTTTTTGTTTAAATTATTTACTCCTGTTATGCCTAAATATTAAATCTAGCTAAGTTTTTACTATTATACTATAAATTTATTTAATCTATAAAAATAGATAGGATTAAATTTCTAGGCTTATTTAGTTTATAGTAACACTTGTACAAGTTCATAATATACTAATATTAGGAAAGTAGTAAAAAGCTTTTCTAATACTAAATAAGGAAGGGAAAATAATGGATTATAAACAATTAGCTAAAGCACAAGTGCAAAATGAACCAATTGAAATAGGGGCAACATGTGTAGCACAAATAGAAGGAAGATTTTTCTTGCTTATAGAAATAGAAATAGATGTTATAGGTAACGAGAGAGAAGAAGTAATTATATTTGAGATAACAGGAGCACAAGCAGCAGCACTAATAGCAGGAGGAGTTCCACGTTGTCAAATAGTTAATACAATTCCTACTCCAAGTCCAGGATTGGACGTAAATCTTATTTGCGCGTTTGTAGTAGGGGAAAATGCATTTTTGGTGTTTAATGTTGAAAATGCAGCTGATAATCTAGTTCTAGTTAGAGTTCCTTTATGTCCTATCATCTAATATAATTATCAAATTAGAATTGAATAGTAAAGATTTATTAATATATAATAGGGTAGCTTAAGCTACCCTATTTTTAGTCGATACTATTCACAGATAATGAAGATTTAAATAAAAAAAGAATCGGGGACAAGCCCCGATTAGTATAAAAATTTAGAAATTATCACAGTTCATGAAAATAATTACTAATAATAGAAAAAAGAATAGTAGAGAATCATCTATATCATTACAACCATCCCGTCTTCTGCCAAATAAACTCATAAGAACACCTCCTATTTAATTTTTATTTAGATGAAATTAAGGTGGGTAATAATAGAATATGAAAAATAGTAGCAAAGTGTTAATGGTTATTTTATGGAGGAGTAGTATAACTAAGATTCAAATTTGGCAATAGCCTTAGAACTTCGGCAATTAATAGACTAGGATAGTCCAATCTATTTGTTTTATGGTTTTAATAATGGTTATAATTATGCTATAATGTATTTATTATAAATAAATTAATGAGGTGTAAAAATGAAGGAAAACAAAGGACAAAAAAAGTATCTCATAAAAACCTATGGTTGTCAGATGAATGAACATGACTCTGAAAAGATATCATGGATTCTAGAAAATATGAACTATATTGAAACTGAAAATATAGAGGAAACAGA
>CAYMGW010000221.1:4070-4707 GCA_964390085.1 uncultured Tissierella sp. | reverse complement strand
ATAAAAGTCTTTTTTTTTTCATAAATATTAGTAGTTGAGAAATTAGGAGGGATAAGTGTGACTGAGAACAAAATTAAATTTAGAAATCAAAATATAGTAATCGAAGATAGGGAGAGAATGACAGTAACAGGTGTAGAACAGGTAGAAAGTTTTAATGATAATACAATTGTTTTGACAACAGTAAAAGGAGGTATTACTATAAAGGGTGAGGGGCTAAATATATCTAAGCTCAATTTAGATGATGGTAGTGTAAAAGTGGAAGGTAAAATCAATGGAGTAAATTATATGACCAAAGATGTAGCACCAAAAAATATAATGGGTAAGATATTCAAATAAATTTATTCAAGGAGAAGAAAATGGATACTACATTAATGTTGGAATTACATACTTTCTTTACTGTCATCTATGGGGGGATGATAGCTGGATTTCTTTATGATATATATAGGACAATTAGGTATTTTTCTAAGCCCAGTAAATTCATTACTTATTTAGAAGACCTTTTGTTTTGGACAATTGTTGCTTCTGTCTTTTTTTATTTTCTTATAAAAATTAATTGGGGAGAGATAAGAGGGTATATTATACTAGGATTTTTTTTAGGCGCTTTTATATATTATAAGGTGTTTAGCAAGTTTATTTA
>CAYMGW010000221.1:0-4060 GCA_964390085.1 uncultured Tissierella sp. | reverse complement strand
GGACGAATTGTAAAGAAAATTATAAAGAAGATTACAACTTTAATTTTATATCCTTTTAGATTTTTAAAAAGAAAATCATCGCCAACTATTAAAAAAATGAAAAAGGTTCCGATAGAAATAGTAAGACAAACAAAAAAATACAAAAAAATAATTTCTTCAAAAAAATAAAGGATTTTTTAAATTTTTGTAGAATACTTATTATATAGGTGGTGATACTATGACAAAAAAGAAAAAGAAGAGAAGATTAAGACTAGTGCATATGGTGATTGGATTTTTATTTATATATGTAGGACTTATTCTCTGGAATCAAAGAAATCTAATGAAAAATCTAGAATCTAAAAAACGGGAAATAATGGGTGAAGTTCAGACTTTAGAAAAAGAAGTAGAAGATTTAAATAAAGAAATAGAGGATAGTGATAGTTTACAATTTATAGAAAAAGTAGCGAGAGATGATTTAGGCATGGTAAAGCCAAGAGAGATAATATATATTGATAAAAATAAAAAGAAAAATCCTTTCTTAAGTATTATAAAGAAGCAGAACTAATTGACATTAAAAGATTTCTAATATATACTAAATTAAGAAAATCATTTTTAAGGAGGAATCATTAATTTATGCCGGTATCCGTAGGAGAAGTAGTTGATGGCACTGTTACAGGTATAACAAACTTCGGAGCCTTTATCCAACTACCAGAAGGTAAAAGTGGACTTGTTCATATTTCAGAGATATCACATGATTATGTGGAGAAAGTAAGTGATCATTTAAAAAGAGACCAAAAAGTTAAAGTCAAGATTCTATCAATTTCAAATGAAGGGAAGATTAGCCTTTCTATTAGGCAAGCAAAACCTAAAACAACTAAGCCAGTTGAAATTGAATGGAATAAGCCTGATGACAAACAAAAGTACATGTCATTTGAAGACAAGCTTAATAAATTTTTAAAGGATAGTAGTGAAAAACAAGATCAATTAAAAACAAGAGATAATAGAAGAAGTAATGGTATGAAACAAAAGAAGATGAGTGGAATAGATTTATAAAACCGGTTATAGCCGGTTTTTTATTTTTTCTGTAAGAAAGTTACAAAATAATACATTAAATATAAATTTTAGTACTTGCAGCTGTAAACATTGAAAATATGCAGTTTAAAAGTTAAAGTAAATAATATTAAGATTTCTTTATGGAAAGTTAAGGTTATAGGATATAGTAATGATTTATGTCTGAAATTTCTTAATAGCACATACTGTGATTTGACAAATTATTATTACTTCTTTTGTTAGTATTTATCTAAATACAAATAAGGGGAGTGATTTTTATGATGAGGACTGATTATTTATTTACTAAAAAATCTTGGTATGATTTAGGACTTAAAATGGATAGAGGTATAATTCTAACCATAATTATGGGATTTTTGCTATCAAGGGCAAATGTACTTAGCAAGCTTACTCCTTTTGGATGCGCATTTTTATCTGCTTATATTATAATGAAGAGTTTAAATATTTCTATATTGCTATCGGTACTAATTGGAACATTAATGCTCCAGGGAGTAAAAGGAATAGGTTATATATCAGCATACCTTTTGATTTATGTTTTTTTCGCTTTTTTCAAAGAGGAAAGATCATACTCTTTGTTAAAAGCATCTTTAGTCGCTGCTTTAATATTCACTAGTTGTAGAGCTATTGGAGTTGTATTAGGCAAAACACTTTTTATATATGATTTATTTATAGTTTTGTTTGAGGGAATAATAGTTTTTACTATGACTTATATTTTTTCATTTAGCATTCCTATAGAAAAAATTGATGGGACAATTTTTAATAATGAGAAAATAATTTGTTCATTTATTACTCTAGCATTGGCGTTGTCAGGAATTAAGAATGCCATGATATTTGGAATTGCAATTAAAAACTTAGTTAGTATAGTAATAATATTATACTTGTCTTATAATTATGGAGCATTTTTCGGTGGAACTACAGGAATAGTTTTAGGAATGGTAGCGTATATATCTCAGCCAGAAATGCCTTTTCTTATAGGGGTATTTGGGATTGCAGGATTATTAGCGGGCATATTTAAAGATTTGGGAAGATTTGGTTCTGTATTAGGGTTTTTACTTGGAAATGGAATTATCTCCTTTTATATAAATGGTTTGGGAACAAGTTTCCTTAATTTTAAGGAATTAATAATAGCAATACTATTATTTTTAATGAGTGCAAATAAAATAAATATTAAGATATCCGAAGTATTTTCCATGGATTTAGATTCGAGGAAGGGTTACTCCCAGAAGAAAGATGAAATTGTGGTTAAAAAATTAGATAGGATGGTGGAACTATTCAATAATTTAAGTACTACCTTTAAAGAATCTGCAGAGGAAAGAGATTTTCATTCTACGGGAGAAGTATATAGTATAGTTGATAGTATAGCTAACGGTGTATGCAAAGGTTGCTATAAATATGAAAATTGCTGGGACAAAAATTATTATAATACCTATCAAAATTTTTTTAACCTAGTGGGTTTAGTAGAAATAAAAAGTGCCGATAATGAAATTGTTTATTCTGAAGCAAAGAAGTTTTGCATTAGACATGGAGAAATAATACAAATAATTGATAGGGCTGTGGAAAGGCTTAAATTAAATCATAGTTGGAAGCTTAAATTAAAGGATAATAGGATTTTGCTATCAGAGCAACTAGATGGGGTTAGTAAAGTAATAAAAAACATAACTTCAGATATTTATACAAATCCTACTTTTAATAAAGAAATAGAAGAGAATCTATATAAGGATTTGAAAAATAATAGAATAGATGTTAAAGATGTATCTGTAGTACAAATTGGAGAAGAAGATTTTGAGATATTTATAGATTTGAGTACAAATGTGCATGCTGAGAATAAGCTAAAAGCCATAGTGTCTAAAAGCTTAGGTTTTCCAGTGATAAGTGATAGTAACTTTAATAGTATATCTAGTAAAAAACAAAGATTTAAACTCTTAAGAACTAATAGATTTAGTGCCATAACTAAAACAGCAACAATGCCTAGTTCCGAGGGTAAAATATCTGGGGATAGTTTTACTTTTGGTGAAATTGAAAATACTCATTATTCAGCATTAAGTGATGGAATGGGAATAGGGAGAAAAGCTAATGAAGAAAGCAAGGTAGCAATTTCTCTTTTAGAAAGACTTATGGAAGCAAATGTAGATAAGGATATTATACTGAAGACCATAAATTCTGTTTTGAGGGCAAAATCTAATGAGGAAATGTTTACAACACTAGACCTTTCTTTTATAGATTTATACCTGGGTAAGTTGCAGATGATTAAAACAGGAGCCCCTGCAACCTTTATAAAGAAGAAAGATAGAGTAGAAATAATTAATTCGGGTACTTTACCTGTGGGAATATTGAAAGATATAGATTTCAATCTTTATGAAGAGTATATAGAAGATGGAGATATTATTATTATGATGTCAGATGGAGTATTAGATGCAAATAGAGATATAGATAATGCGGAATCATGGATGAAAGACATTATAACAAATATAAATAGTATCAATCCACAAGTAATAGCTAACGAAATATTAAAAAAAGCTCGAGGTTTAGTATCGAATAATAGAGATGATATGACAGTTTTAGTAACTAAGGTATGGAAAAATATATAATGCGCCAGGGGGCACCCAATATCACGGGCACAGGCGGTTCTCCTGACGCAAAAATTCCATATATTCTTAATTTTAAGGTTGCAAAGAATAATCTTTATTGTTTGCAACCTTAAATTCTGTTGACAATTAGGTTATAATAAAGGTATAGTTCATATTATCAAATAAAATTTAAGGTGATTATTTTGAGAGATAAAGTATTATCTACCATTAGGGAGTACAATTTAATTCAGGAAAATGATAATATAGTAGTAGGTGTTTCTGGGGGACCAGATTCTATGGCTTTACTATATGTCTTGCTAGAAATTAAGCCTTTGATTAATTTTAATATATATGTTGCTCATGTGAATCATGGTGTAAGAGGTGAGGATGCTAAATCCGACCAACTATTTGTTGAGGGAATTGCTAAAAATCTCAATTTACCCTAT
>CAYMGW010000220.1:351-4714 GCA_964390085.1 uncultured Tissierella sp. | reverse complement strand
TGAAACCCATCCTCAAGTAATGAAAGAAAGAATAGAAAAAATTAATTGGAAATTACTCCTATGAGAATAAAAATATTCTTGCATATACTACAAATAAGGAAGGAGACATGACAGTTATATCCTTTCTAACTTTAAATGAAGGAATATTAAAATCTCAAATAGATTGTTATGGTAAAAATAAAGAAAAATTAAATTCATTAAATATTGAAGGAGAAATAGTTATATATCTTGATTTTACATTAAATAATGAGATAGTTGCACTAAGTGATGGTTCTCTTTATTTTATTAAAGATGGTAAAATAATGTGGAAAAAACAATTTGATTTGATAAAAGATATTTATACAGCAGAAGATAAAATTTATATCTTATATAGTAACTATTTAGAGTCCATAGACTTCGATGGAAGAACAGAAAATAAAATTGGATTTACTGAGGAATATAATAAAATACTGCCATTTCAAGGAAAAATTTTAGCATATGGAGCTAATAATATAGCTATAGTAGAAGGAGATAAACAAATATTAAAACATGAAGATAATATAAATGGAGTATTTATAGATAAAGATCAAATACTTCTTTGGAGTCCGGATCAAGTAAAAACATATAAAATATCAAGCAAATAATAAGTTGAAATTTGTCTAGTTATGGGTATATTTATTAATACAGTATTGTAATTAAATAGGAGGGGATTGAATGACTAGAAAAAGCTATTCTTTAGGTGTAATATTAATATTTATAGGTTTAATGTTTTTACTTATGACTTTAAATCTACTTACTTTTGATTGGCTATTGTTTATATTAGCAATAGGGTTAATAGCATGGGATTTAATAAAGGGAAATATGGTCTATTTAATAGCAGGTTTACTCCTCCTTGGGATATCATCTGTAGCTCTTATAGATGAATATTTATTTACAACTATTAGTATAAAGTCTTTTATATATCAATTGATTTTTGGTATTATATCCTTAGTATTATATGGAAGACATAGAAATAAAGGTTTTCTAATACTTGGAACTTTATTATCGGCCATGAGCATTAATAGCTTAATTGAAGAAATTGCCATGACTGATGTAAATTGGACAAGACTTTTACTATTCTCTATTGCATTTTTTGCTGCCTATGTTATAGGCTATAGAAAAGAAAATATAGACTGGCCTAAAAACATATCCATCATAATGTTAATTGCTTCAGCGATATCCTTACTTGCTTCGAAGAATTTATTGAGGATCGGATTTTGGAAGTTCATATCATATTTAGTTCCTATAATTATAATATTATTTGGAATTAAGATAGTATATAGTGGAATAAAAGAATCAAGATAATCCTAGAATAATGGGAGCTTTCCTTTGTATTAATTATATCTATACTAAGAAATGAATACATAATATTTATCTATAGTTTAATTCACAGAAGGTCAAAACTAGTATAATATAATTAATCGAAGATATAGGAGGAATAAATATGAGAATAGAAGTAGATGCAAGAGGACAATTATGTCCAAAACCAGTTATAATGACTAAAAAGGAATTAGATAAATTGTCAAATGGAATAGTAACTACAATTGTGGATAACGAGGTGGCTAAGGATAATGTTTCTAAATTAGCTATATCCTATGGATATAGTTTTATAATTGATAAAGGTAAGGATAATGAATATTATATTCATATTACTAAAGGCGGAATAGGTGAAGAACCAGATTCAAATGTATGTATTCCAGATACATTTAAGGATTTGACTATAGCCATTGGTTCAGATAAAATGGGGAATGGTGGTGAAGAATTAGGTAAGATTTTGATAAAAAGTTTTATCTATACAGTAAAAGAAACTACTCCATGGCCAGCGACTATGGTTTTCTTCAATTCAGGAGTTTACTTAACTTGTGAAGGTTCCCAAGTATTAGAGGACCTAAAAGCATTGGCTGATGAAGGTGTTGAAATTATTTCCTGTGGAACATGTTTAGATTACTATAATATAAAGGATAAACTTCAAGTTGGAGAAATAGGAAATATGTATAGTATATATGAAAAAATGAGAAATGCAAATAGTACAATAAATATTGGATAGGAGACAGCAATGAGAAAAGAAACATATGGAGTAACTACTTATAAGTCTACCCATCACACAATACAAGCTGAGTCAGTATTTAAGGAAAAAGGAATAAGTTTTAGGACTATACCAACTCCTAGAGAAATTACGGTTAGTTGTGGATTAGCCATTATTTTTTCATTAGATGATCTTTCTAAGGTAAAGGAAATGGCATCTAATAATGAAATAAATATAGATAGCATATATAAATATACTAAGGATGGAGTAAATAGCAAGGCTGAAAGAATAGATTAGTTTTGGAGTTGATGCCATGGGTGATATTATAGAGATAATGAATACGTATCTAAAGAATAGCAATGGAGAACTTAACTTTCTAGGCAAATTTCTAAAGATAATTATAATAATAATAGTTATAAGTATAATTATTTCTTTGGTCAATAAACTTATAGATAGGACTTTAAAGAATAAAAAAGGCACCAATTTTTTTGTGAATAATAGAAGAGCCAATACAATTGGCGAGATATTAAAAAAGATAGTTAAATATGTTCTGTACTTTATAGGCATAGTAATGGTTTTAGATATGTTTAATGTCAATACTACATCCATATTAGCTACAGCTGGAATAGGAGGTCTTGCCGTAGGTTTCGGTGCTCAGTCCTTAGTTAAAGATATTATTACTGGATTCTTTATTTTATTTGAAGATCAATATGCAGTAGGAGATTATGTTAAAATAGAATCCTTAGAAGGTACTGTAGAAGAATTGGGGTTGAGGGTTACAAAACTTAGGGACTTTTCAGGAGATTTACATATAATTCCTAATGGGAGAGTTCAAGTTGTAACCAATAAAACTAGAGGGGCTATGAGAGCTTTAGTTAATGTATCCATAGCTTATGAAGAGAATATAGATAATGCTATTAAGATATTAGAAAAGGTTTGTGAAGATATCAAATCTAATAATGATTCAATATTAGATGGACCAACTATATTGGGAGTTACTGATTTAGGAGAATCTAATATATCTATTACAATAGTAGCTAAGGCGAAACCAATGGAACAGTGGGCAGTTGAAAGAGAAATTAGGAAAAAGGTAAAAGAAGCCTTCGATAGAGAAAATATTGAAATACCTTATCCAAGAAGAGTAATAATTGGAGGTAAAGAAGAATGATTTTAAAATATGATGCAGGAGATATAATAACTCTAAAGAAGGGTCATCCCTGTGGAGAAAATAAATGGGAAATCCTAAGAACTGGAGTAGACATAAAGCTTAAATGCTTAGGCTGTGATAGACAAATTTGGATACCTAGGATAGATTTTGAAAAGAGAGTTAGAAAGGTCTTAGTAGATGATAAATGGATTAGCATAGTCCATTATAAAGGGAAAGAAAATAAAGATGATGAGCATAATGAAAAAGAAGCTAATGAATAGCTTCTTTTTCATTATGAAATTTTTAAAGACCATATTTTATTAATCCGATGATTAATAGATGCAATGGATAAAAAACATAGAATAGCCATTTAGAATTTTTCTTTCCTCCAGGTTTTCCATTATATTGAGCAAGAAGTGGAATAGCTAATAGTACCCCTATTTGAAAAATTTGATAATACCGATTACTATTATTATTTATAAGCATTATGAAAGGACTAATTAATACAGGAAGTGCTACAATAGTAAAGTCCAATGCTTGTTTTCTAAAATTATTGCGATTTATTCCAAAAAATAGTACCCATAACACTGCAATGAAACTCCAATCACCTGGAGTTGCCATAATACAAAGAGCAAATATTAAAATTACTTTTACTGTTTTACTTAATTTTTCATTATTCCAAACTATAAGAGAGATTAGGCCAAGTAAAAGAGTATATATCACAGATGTTTGAAGCTTAAATTGAATCCCGTTATCAAAAGTAATAGGCAATTGTCCTCTCATAAAATAATAAAATGGAATATGTGAAATTATAGCAAATATTCCTAACCTTAAGGCATATTTTTTTAGATTACTCGTATGATGATATCCTTCAGCTATGAAATAGCACATAATCGGGGCTGTGAGTCTACCAATTAAATGCATTACTTGACCTAAAACACTACCAATTGGTACAAATGCCCAAGCTATATGGTCAATAAGCATTGCAAAAATAGCAATCATTTTTAGGGTATAGGCAGACATACCAGTTTTGTTGGGCTTTGTTATAAAATCTTCCATACTAAAATCTCCTCCCAGTAATTAGCTCTTGAATTGATTTTATTATATTTATTTATTATAAACAAGGTTAAAAACATATAAAACTTATTTATTTTCATAATATTCCAAATAGG
>CAYMGW010000220.1:0-341 GCA_964390085.1 uncultured Tissierella sp. | reverse complement strand
TGAACTTTATAATTTGTATCCTAAATTGTTGTAAAATATTAGACAATTGCAGAATTAAATAGTAAACTATAATTAAGGTTATAAGCGAAACCTAAATTCAATGGAGGTGCGTGTTATGTCATTAAGTTATGCAAAGCGTATGGACAACATCAAAGCTTCAGAAATTAGAGAATTATTAAAACTAACTCAACAACCTAATATTATTTCATTTGCTGGTGGTATGCCAGCCCCAGAATCATTTCCAATAGAAGAGTTAGTAAAAATTGGAAGAGATGTTTTAGAAAACACAGGAGCACAAGCATTACAATATGGTCCAACTGAAGGTTATCAACCACTTAGAG
>CAYMGW010000219.1:245-4721 GCA_964390085.1 uncultured Tissierella sp. | reverse complement strand
CCTTCAATTTCAATATCTGCACCCTTAGGTAATGCTGCTACTTGTACTAAGGATCTAGCTGGTTTATGGTCTCCAAAGAATTCTGCGTAAACTTCATTGATTTTAGAGAAATCATTCATATCTGTAACGAATACAGTTACCTTAACTAGGTCCTCTACAGTTGCGTGAGCTGATTCTAAAACTGCCTTTACGTTTTCTAAACATAATTTAGTTTCTTTTTGTATATCACCCTTAGATAATTCTCCTGTTGCAGGGTCTATAGGTAGCTGTCCTGATGTGTAAATTATATTCTCAGCCTTTACTCCTTGTGAATATGGGCCAACTGCTGCTGGCGCTTTCTCTGTTGCTAAAAATCTTAAAGCCATTTATTTATCCTCCTTTAGTTTAGATTATTTCTTTCCCTCTCATCAGACCATAGTCTTTCAAGGTTATAAAATTCTCTATCTTCTTTATGGAATACATGGACTATTATGTCATTAAAATCTAATAATATCCATCTTCCACTTTGGTACCCTTCTTTTATGACTTCTTCCGCTCCTGCCCTAAGCATTTTATCTTCTATCTCATCAGCTATTGCCATTACTTGAGTAGATGAGTTTCCACTTACAATTACAAAATAATCTGCAATAGGTGTTAGTTTTGATATGTTTAATACTTTAATGTCTATTCCTTTTTTATCTTCACAAGCTTTAGTAATAATGGATAATTTGTTTTCCAAATTCAGCATAATCTACCCCCTAAATTTTATTTGTTATTAAATAATTCCTTGCTTTTATCGTATCAGGATGAATCAACTTATTCTTTTCAATTAGAAAAATTATAGTCTTTTCCATGGCTAGAATAAGACTTTTGTCTATATCTTCAAAAGCTAAGCTTCTGACTTCTTCAACACCAGAGAAGTTTCTCTTTGGCTCTATGTAGTCAGCAATATAAATTATCTTATCTAATATGCTCATATTCTCTCTACCAATAGTATGGTAATAAATAGCATCTAATATTTCTTTATCTTTTATTCCATATTCCTCCTTTGCTATTTTAGCTCCAAGAGGTCCATGTATTAATTCATGATTATATTCCATACAAGCATCTAAAATTATATCAAAGTCATTTGTCCTTTTCAACAAATTTGTTTCATCTGTTATCTTAGCACAATCATGTAAAATTCCTGCAACCTTAGCTTTTTCTATATCTGCATTATAAATTTCAGCAAGCTTTATAGCTGTTTCCATGACTCTTACTGAATGATTATATCTCTTTTCTCCTATATCCTTTATTATTTTTTCTTCTAAAGATTTATCCATCTATATTCTCCTTATTATATAGATTATTTTTTAAAATATATTCTTCAACTGATTCTGGTACAAGATATTTTATGCTTAATTTATTTTTAACTCGACCTCTTATTTCAGTAGAAGAAATTTCTATAAGTGGTGACTTAACTTTTTCAAATTGAATCTTATAAACTGAATATAATTCCTCAATTTTCTTATCTATATTGTCCTCTTCTTTTCCAGGTCTATAAAGTAATACAAATTTACATAACTGTATAAGTTCTTCAAAGCTTTTCCACTTCTCTATTTCAAAGATAATATCAGAACCAATAATAAAATATATTTCATCGTCCTTATATTCTTCTCTTAATTCCATTATAGTATCTATAGTATAAGTAGTTCCTTTTCTATGGATTTCTATAGAGGATATTTCAAAATATTTATTGGAATCTATAGCCAATGAAATCATATCTACTCTTTTCTTTGGTTCACTTATACTTTTGTTATCCTTAAAAGGATGAATACCTGACGGTATGAAAATCAATTTATCTAGATTTAAGGAAGTTCTAGCATATTCTGCTGCTATTAGATGCCCATTATGAATAGGGTCAAAGGTACCTCCTATTACTCCAATCTTCATAAATTGGCCTCCTTAATTAATAATTAAACTTCAGAAATACGCATGTTTCTGAAGTTTATAATTTCTTTAATTTGGTAATTCAATTCTTTTATTTTCTTTGGATTCTTTATATAGAACAAATTTATTTCCAATGCTCTGTACAAACTCTGCATCTATTTCTTCAGCTATTTCACTAGCTACTTCAGTTGCATCTAATAAACTATTATTTAATACTTTTATCTTTATTAATTCTCTTGCCTCTAGAGCATCTTCTACTTGTTTAATAAAATTCTCAGTTATTCCATTTTTACCAACTTGAAATATTGGCTCCATAGTGTTTGCAATGCTTTTTAAATAAGATCTTTGTTTTCCTGTTAACAACTGATCCACTCCTCTAATCTAAACTTCTATTTCTTTTCTTTGCCTTCTATGCTTTTCGTAGTCTGTATTACCTTTCTTCCAACCTGTTCTTGATTTCTCTCCTGGCTTGTAATTTTCATTTATTACTACTTCATTTTTCATTAAGCAGTAATATGTTGGTTGATTTTCTTTACAGTTTCCACAACTTAAGCAGTCCATTTTGCTCACTTAACCTCCATTTAATCAAAAAATTCAAACTCGTATTCACATATAAATACAGATTCGTATTCCTGTATTCCTAATTCTTTAAGTTTATCTATTATTCCCTTCTTTCTTAAGGTATCTTGGAAATATCTTAAAGAATCTACATCATCAAAATAAGTTGAACCTAAAAGCCTTTCAATAAATGCTCCTTCTACGATGTATTTACCATCTTCTTTCTTGACAATTATTGAATCATCTTGATTTTCTTCTTCATGGATAAATTCTTCATCAAAAGTTTCATAACTTATTTCAGTATTTGATAATAAGTCCCATATTGCATATTTAAGTTCTTCTATACCTTCTGATGTTGCAGCAGAAATAGAAAATATTTTATAACCTTTTGGTTCGAATTCTTTTTTAATTCTCTCTAAACCTTCTTCTGCTCCTGGTATATCCATCTTATTTGCCACTATTATTTGCGGTTTATCCATTAGCTTTATGTTATATTGGCTTAACTCTTCATTAATTTTATAAAAATCCTCCACAGGATCCCTACCTTCACTACCTGATATATCTAAAACATGTACAAGAACTCTAGTCCTTTCAATATGTCTTAAAAAATCATGGCCTAATCCTGCACCCTCATGGGCTCCTTCAATTAATCCAGGAATATCTGCTATAACAAAGGACTTTTCTTCTCCTACTCTAACAACCCCTAAATTGGGTTTTAAAGTTGTAAAATGATAATTTGCTATTTTAGGCTTAGCTGCTGAAACAATTGAAAGTATAGTTGATTTTCCTACATTAGGAAATCCTATAAGGCCTACATCTGCAAGGAGCTTTAATTCTAATACTATATCCCTTTCTTGTCCCTTAGTCCCTGATTCAGCAAATCCAGGGGCTTGACGAGTAGCAGTTGCAAACTTAGCATTTCCTCTGCCACCTCTACCACCTCTTGCTATTATAAATGTTTGACCTTTTTCCTTAAGATCTACTATTACTCCTTCAGTATCAGCATCTTTTACTAAAGTTCCAATAGGTACCTTTAGAATAATGTCTTCTCCAGCCTTTCCAAATTGTTTCTTGGTTCTTCCATTTTCTCCATTCTGACCAATGTAGGAGCGCTTATATCTAAAATCCATTAGAGTCCTAATGCCCTCATCAGCTTTTAGAATAATACTTCCACCGTTTCCACCGTCTCCTCCATAAGGTCCTCCAGCTGGTTCATATTTTTCTCTTCTCCAGGCTACAATACCGTCTCCACCTTTGCCAGCTTTGACATGTATTTTGGCCACATCTATAAACATAATCTCATCATCCTCATTAATTTCTTTACCTTATATATTTAAAAATCTGATAAATTTATTATATCAATTTTACCTAGTCTGTCAATTATTATATTAAATTTTGGCTCTATCAATTGCTAATTATCCTAATTATTTTATTCTAATATAAGGTTTTTATACTAAAATAATATTTGTTAAAATTTTAAGCAAAAAATATAAGCTTACCATCATGGTAAGCTTAAAATTTACGCTAATTCCTCTGCAGGATAAACACTAACTTGTTTTTTATCTCTACCTTTTCTTTCAAATCTAACTACTCCATCAACTGTTGCAAATAAAGTATCATCTCCACCTTTACCTACATTAGTTCCAGGGTGTATTTTAGTACCTCTTTGTCTAACTAGGATATTTCCAGCTAAAACAAATTGTCCATCGCCTCTTTTAACGCCTAATCTCTTAGCTTCACTATCTCTACCGTTTCTGGAGCTACCTACTCCTTTTTTAGAAGCAAATAATTGTAAATTCAATTTAATCATCAATTACACCTCCCCATTCTTGAGTGCTACATACTCTGGGTAACTTTCTATCACTGAATTAATCCCTACTACTAATGATTCTAATAGGATTTGTGTTTTATCTAGTTTAATTTTTTCTATATTATTAGGTAATTCTACATCAAGAAAACCCGTTTTCTCATCTATGGAGTACTTAATAGTATTTTCCTCCAATCCACAAA
>CAYMGW010000219.1:0-235 GCA_964390085.1 uncultured Tissierella sp. | reverse complement strand
ACAAACTTCCACTAAGGATAATAATGTAGTTTGAGAAAGTACTGATATAGCAGCACATACTATATCTTTACCATAGGTATCATAATCTGCATGTCCTTCTATGGTATATTTTTTAATATAATTGTTTTTATCCCTATATATCTTAGCTACTATCATGATATTAGCCAACTATATTTTCGATTCTTACTTTAGTGAATGGTTGACGATGTCCTTGTTTCTTTCTATAGTTTTTCTT
>CAYMGW010000218.1:3788-4722 GCA_964390085.1 uncultured Tissierella sp. | reverse complement strand
ATGTAAGAGGCAGAGAAGAGATACTAAAGGTGCATACAAAGAATAAACCATTAGACTCTGATGTAGATTTACAAGTAGTTGCTAAGAGAACTCCAGGATTTACACCAGCAGATTTAGAAAACTTAGTAAATGAGGCAGCGTTATTGACTGCTAGATTTAACTTAAAAGCTATACCTATGCATTTAATAGAAGAAGCATCTATTAAAGTTCAAGCAGGACCTGAAAAGAAATCTAAGGTTGTTAGTGAAAAAGAAAGAAAACTTACAGCTTATCATGAGGCAGGTCATGCACTTACTTCTAGGCTTACACCAGATACGGACCCAGTCCATATGGTAACTATTATTCCAAGGGGAATGGCTGGAGGTTTTACAGCTTATATACCTGAAGAAGATAGAAGTTTTATAACTAAAAAACAAATGGAAAGCAGATTAATAACTCTACTTGGTGGTAGGGTAGCAGAAGCTTTAGTCTTAGGAGATATAAGTACAGGTGCTCAAAATGATATTGAAAGAGCTACTAAGATTGCTAGATCTATGGTTACTCATTATGGTATGAGTGATAAACTTGGACCAATGACCTATGGTACTGATGATGAAGAAGTATTTGTAGGTAGAGATTTTGGTAGAACTAGAAATTATAGTGAAGATGTAGCGGCTGCCATAGACAAAGAAATGAGACAATTAATTGATACTGCATATAATAAAGCAGAACAATTATTAAAAGATAATATGGATAAACTTCATAGAGTTGCTGAAACTTTGCTAGAAAAAGAAACTATAGACGGCAAAGAATTCGAAGCATTATTTGTAGGAGCATAAAGTAGGTAATCCCCTTTAAGGGGAGCCTACTTTTTCTTTTGCTCATTCTTGCTAATACAATATCAATTGATAGAATTTTCCAACAATTAAATTTACAATATTATAGTAGTTAAGTA
>CAYMGW010000218.1:0-3778 GCA_964390085.1 uncultured Tissierella sp. | reverse complement strand
AACACTTTACAGATTTATCAGGATACTATATAATAATGTTAAATAATTCCAAATATTCAAGAAATACTGCTTTGTTTGTGGCAAAATGGAAACCCCAGTTTGCAAAGCAAATAAAACCCAGTATTAATGGTTTAATATTGCCATTAATACTGGGTTTTTTTATTAGTATGGAAAGGAGGATAGTTGTTAGGTATTAATAATGTAAAACTAAAAAAGAGGGGGTATATTAATGTCTAAACCAAAAAGGCTGAAATTATTTCATAAGATTTTTATCGGTTTATTTTTAGGGATAGTGACAGGGGCTATTTTATCAGCAATAGGTAAGGATGAACCTTTTGTTGTTACTTTAGTACCATGGCTAGGACTTCTGGGGGATATATTCTTAAGACTTATTCGTATGGTTGTTGTTCCATTAGTTCTTTTCTCTATTATTTCTGGAGTTGCTAATTTAAGTGAAATTAAAAAGCTAAGGTCAGTTGGTGTGAAGACATTGTTATTCTTTATGTTAACAGGATTCCTATCCATTGGAACTGGAGTTGCGATGGCTAATATATTTAAACCAGGTGCTGGGTTAAATATTGCGGAACTAAATGCAGGAGAAGTTGCAATTAGAGAACTTCCAACGGTATTTGATTCAATACTAGGATTATTCCCGGCTAATATTTTTGAATCCTTAGCTCAAGGAGAAATGCTTCATATAATTTCCTTTGGTATTTTTGTTGGAGCAGGTTTACTCTTAATGGGGAATAGAGCTGAATCTATTATTGATCTAGTAGATAAATGTTCCGAAATGATGTATAGAGTTGTTGATATAGTTATACAATTTACTCCAATAGGAGTATTTGGATTAATGGCTAAGGCTGTAACTGCATTTGGTGTCGGAATATTTGGGCCTGTATTTAAATTTATTTTGGTAGACTATGGTGCAAATATATTTACTATAGCAGTATATTATTCCTTAATATTGTATTTCATAGGGAAGATAAATCCAATAAAGTTTTACAAAAAAGCATTCGAATCATGGGCAATAGCATTTAGTACATGCAGTAGTGCTGCTGCCCTACCTGTTGCTATGAGAAATGGTATTGATGAAATTGGAATTCCTAAAGAAACAGCTAGTTTTGTTTTACCTTTAGGTGCAACAGCAAATATGAATGGTACTGGTATATATTTTGGAATCGTTGTTATGTTTGCTGCACAGTTGTATGGAATAGATATCTCTTTAAATCAACAAATAATGTTAGTTTTAACAGCTACAATGTTAGCTATAGGATGTGCTGCTGCACCTCAAACAGGTTTAATAATATCTATTGCCTTATTAACTAACTTAGGGATTCCACTAGATGGTATTGCGCTTATAGCTGGAGTTTACAGAATTGTTGACCAAATCCATACTTCTACCAATTCAGTTGGGGATTTAGTGGTAGCAGTTGCTGTATCGTCCTTAGAAGGAGATTTGGATAGGGATTTATTAGAACATGGAGGCATGTTTGCAACAAAGGAAGTTAGTTAAGAGAAATTAAAAGAAATGTAAAAAAGGGGGAATTTTTGTGAGTTTAAACAGAGCACCGAAGAATAATGTATTTTATAGGAATCAGAACTGGCACTATCCAAGAATAACCCATGGTAAAGGAATATATCTATACGGTGAAGATGGGAAAGAGTATATAGATGGGTGTTCAGGATCAGCAGTAGCTAATATAGGTCATGGAAACAAAGAAATTGCTGAGTTTGCTAAGAAGCATATTGAAAGAATAGCTTTTACCCATCTATCAAGATGGACAGTCGACTCTATTGAAAAATGTGCAGAAAGAATTGTAAGCTGGTGCCCAGAAGGATTGAACCATGTATATTTTGTATCTGGTGGTTCAGAAGCAACAGAAACAGCAATGAAAATGGCAAGACAATTTTTTGTAGAAAGGGATGGTAAATCAAGTAAGTGGAAAATCATATCTAAGTGGAACTCTTATCATGGGGCAACGCTAGGTTCTTTATCTATGACAGGAACAATCGGGAGAAGAAAAATATATGACCCTCTATTAACTAATTTCCCAAAGATTAGCCAATTCTATCATTATAGGAACCCATGGGGAGCTAAAACATTAGAAGAAACCAGTATACTTGCTGCAAAAGAACTAGAAGCTGAAATACTGCATCACGGGCCGGATAATATAGCTGCATTTATATCTGAACCTGTAGTAGGATCAGCAGTGCCAGGTGCTCATCCTGAGAGAATCTACTTTGATATGGTAAGGGAAATTTGCGATAAATATGATATTTTATTTATCATGGACGAGGTTATGGCAGGTACAGGAAGAACAGGTAAGAAGATGGCTTCGGAACATTTTGATGCTAAACCAGATATTCTAGTGGTAGCTAAAGGTTTAAGTAGTGGATATACTCCAATAGGAGCAGCGGTATGTACAACTGAAGTCTTTGAAACTATAATGGTTAAAGGTACAGGAAATTTCATACATGGGCATACTTATGCTGGGAATCCATTGTCCTGTGGAATTGCTGATAAGGTTATGGAAATTATTGAAAGAGAAAACTTCATAGATAATTGTGCGACTCAAGGAGATTATCTAATGGAAAAACTTGAATCACTATATGATTATCCAATAGTAGGAGATATTAGAGGTAAGGGTCTTATGATAGGTATTGAATTTGTTAAGGATAAAGAAACTAAGGAACCATTTGCAGTATCAGAAAATGTAAGAGGCAAGATTACTAATAATTGTTTAGAAGAAGGCTTGGTACCTTATCCTGGTGGAGGATCAGTTGATGGTTCAAGGGGGGATCATATACTTTTAGCTCCGTCAATTAATATAACTAAGGAGGAAGTAGACCTATTATATGAAAGGTTAGAAAAAGCCATTGAGAAGACATCTGAAGAACTACAGGGGGTAATTGCATGACATATAGAAAAGAAAAACTCATAATAACCGTTGCATTAACAGGAAATGTTCCTACTAAGGAAATGAATCCATATACTCCTGTGACAGTGGATGAAATAGTTGAAGATATTATTAAATGTAGAGAAGTCGGAGCTTCAGTGGCTCATATTCATGTAAGGGATGAAAATGGAGAACCTACTTGTGACAGAAAATTGTATAAAGAGGTATTAGATAAATTAAAAGAGAGAAATTGCGATATCATTACCCAATTATCTACTGGAGCAAGAGGTGGAGGAAATACTGTTGAGTGGCGTGGGCAGATGTTAGATTTAAATACAGAAATGGCAAGCCTATCTACAGGTTCATCTAATTTTCCTTCCCAAGTAAATGCAAACTCCTTTGAACTAATAAGGGAATTGGCTTCAAAAATGTATGCTAACAATATTAAACCTGAAATAGAAGCCTTTGATTTAGGTATGATAGACAATGCTAGCTACTTATTAAAAGAAGGAGTGATTAAGGCACCGTTACAATTCAACCTAGTAATGAATGTAAGAGGCTCAGCAAAGGGTACACCTAGAAATCTTTTGCATATGGTTGAGTCCCTACCAGAAGGCTCTACATTTACAGTATCAGGCATTGGAGCTAGTCAAATACCTATGCTAACCATGGCAATATTATTAGGAGGACATACTCGAACAGGATTAGAAGATACAATATTATATGGTAAAGGGGTATTAGCTACTAATCAAATGTTAGTAGAAAGGATAATACGAATAGCAAAAGAATTAGGCAGAGAAATTGCAACACCAGATGAAGCAAGGAAAATATTGGGTATACAATAATGAAAGAAAGGCTGCACATTATAGTGCAGCCTTATG
>CAYMGW010000217.1:0-4744 GCA_964390085.1 uncultured Tissierella sp. | reverse complement strand
ATGGGCTTCACTAATTCCTGAATTATTTCAGCATCAAGGACATATCTCTGACCCATAAATCTAAATTGTTTACCTACAGGAGTAGTTACTGAAGTATATTTTGCTTGTATCTTTGGTTCTGGAAGTTTATCCGCTTCTTTATATAACTCATCTAATTTCTTTTTATCATTTAATTTATTTAAATCAGGATCTTTTCCATATACTTTAAATAATAACTCCCCATATTGATAAATACTCAAATCATCAGAGCTACCTACAAAGAAATTTGTTGGCTCATATATATTCTCCCATTTATTATAGCTTTCCTTATCTGCATATAAACTATAAGTTATCAATAGAGCTTGCAAGGTTTGCTCTATATTTCTTCGTTCTATATCTTTATCTCCTTTCTCGAAATATAGAGTAAATGGAGCTTGACCGTACCACATCATAGATTTAAAGTATCTTTCAAAATCTTTAGACCTAGTATAATGTCCTCTGATAGTAAATTGACTATAGTCTAAATCATAAGGGAACAAGCTAGACTTCTGAAATCCTGAATGAGCATTAATCTTATCTAATTCCTCTAATGCAATTCTTTTAGCCTCTTCAGGAACTCCTTCTGGTAATTCTTTTTCTAAAGCAAGCTGTGCAGTAGAGAAAAATGCAATGTTTTTTAATTGAATTTTCTTCATTTCCTTATCTTCTAATCTATTATAAATATCAATAGAGTTTTTCAACATCTGAGTTGTCATTTCTTCTACTAATCCTAATAGTTTTTCATTCTCCAATGTTCTTAGGGTATAGTCATAGAATATATGATACACTTGTAAAACTGAATCCGTAGTAATAAAAGAAGGTATATCTTTGTATTCATTATCTTCATAAATATAAAATAATTGCTCCTGCTTTGTAGGATTTACCACAAATTTGTTTTTTACTAAAAGCTCTAGTTGTTCCTTTGAAAATTCACCAAATATTTTTAAATTTTCAATATTGGATAAATCTTTCTTTACCTTATAAGGCTTTACTTTTGCCTCAAATTTTATAGGCTCATAAGAAACTCCTATATTTACTAACCCCTGACTTAATTCTATATTGGTTTCTTCCTTAGTTTCATCAATATTTGGTACATTAGCAAAATCTTCTTTTTTTGCTTTATTGCTAACACATCCAGTTACTAAAATTAAGAGAACCAATAATAAAGAAATAGCCGAAAATAAAACTCTCTTTTTCTTCACTCTAATCCACCCTTTCTATTATTAAATTATGAGCTTCTAATTTTATCATACCTAAGTATTTATCTTTTCCCTCTTTAATCTTGGTATATATTATGCCTTCGTCTATCCATAGTTTTGTTATATCTTCATAATCCTTAGTTTCTAAGTAACCTTCAAATCCAAAGCCCTTCCACTTATATGTATTGATAATTTTTCTGTTATCCTCTAATATTTCTATAGATACTATTTCATCTATTCCATCTTCATCTATATCAGAAAAGATATAATCAACAAAAGGCCTAGACAGTCTTGAGCCTCGCCACTTTGGTTCTAGTTTCCCATTTTCAAAGGAATATATAAATGGCCTTTTAGTCATTATTTGATGAAGTGGAGATTTTTTATATACTCCTATAGAGATTTCATCTTTTCCATCTCCGTCTATATCTCCTATAGCTATTTTCCAAGGATTCAACTCTGAAAAATCTCGTCTATATATTTGTTCTGTTTCATCTAAGGAAAAAACAACTACTTCTTCACCAAATTTTCTCCACCTTGGTCCTGTTAGTATAACTAAATAATTTTTATTATCTCCATTGATATTTCCTATGGCATATTCTTTGATTTTTTCTTTTGTTAACAATGACAAATTTACCTTTTTCCCCAAGTGTAATTGCAGGGTTGACATTAAATCATCAGCCCCAATATAACTCTCAAAAAATAAAAAAGAGAGACTCATAAGAAATATTAGTATAATTCCTATTCGAATTTTAGAATATTTCATAGAATCTCTCCTTATCCTATCTACTTCTCTATTTAATTTTAATATATCATTGTTGTAATTAGAAAGGGTTACATATTATTTACAATATTTGCTCTCCACTAATTACAGTTATTTATTTTAATTTTCATTTGTTTTATTTCCCTATACCTAATTCCCTAGCATAATAAAATAAATACTGCTGAGCAAATCCTGCAAGACTACCGAATATTCTTGCCCCATGAGCTCCTATTAACTTCACATTAGTATCTTCTTTCAAATAAAAATGCTCCATTACCCTCTTAACCCATACATCTACTGGGAAAGCCTCATCTTTGTTAAATGCAAATAGCAAAATGCAATCACTAACCTTTGGTCCAACTCCAGGTAAAGTCATTAATAGCTCCTTACCTTCATCTCTATTTAAATTATAAATTGAGTTTAAATCTAGCTCTCCCCTAGCTATAATCCTCGCTGTCTCTACAATCCTCTCTGCTCTAAAGCCCACTTTACATATTTCCTTTAAATCCTCTGGTTTAGCCTTTGACAAGCTTTCTGCTGTTGGGAAGCTATAATATTCAGTTTTGCTCCAGGAAAACCGCCTGTGCCCTTGCTGTTGGGCGCCCTCTGACCCAATTTTTTCCCCATAATGTTTAGACATTAGCTCTATGGATTTCTTTATCCTAGGTATTTGATTGTTAGCTGAGGTTATAAAGGATATGACCATTTCAAAGGGTTCTTGATTAAGTATTCTTATTCCTTCCCCAAATTTAATTGCTTCAGCTAGTATTGGATCCTTAGATAATTCTTTTTTTATCTCATCATAGTCCCGAGCTAAATCAAAATAATGATACCAAATATTATTAAAATCCTCCATATTGGTATTGGATAGTATAATATCATTATTTTCCTTCTTTACGTTGATTGCTTTTCCATAGGCTATAGTCGTATAGGAACCATCCTCCTCTAGATTCCATCTAAAGGCTTGACCACATTCAAATATATGCTTAGGATTGAAATTCTTTATATCCTTTAATATGATTTTATCTTTTTCTTCAATAATGTTATAGTTCATATAATTCTCCTTTTTATGTTAATGAGAGCCCTATTTGGTTACCCCTAATATTTAATATATCTATAGTTTACCCCTATTTTCATATAAAAAACTGGCTTTAGCCAGTTTTTTAATCATTAATTCAATGACTTTATCAATAACCTATATGCTGTATCCATTGCTTCTTCCATACTTATATCTTTATATAAATTCTTTCTACTAATATAATGAGTAAAACCTGATGTGGCACTTTGTACAGCCATTATTTGATAATATTTAGATTCTGCAGTATTAATAATCTCTTCTTTAATTCCTAACTGCAATAACTCCTCAATTACACTATTAAATATAGATATGCATCTAGATAAATCATATTTATCATCTATTAAATATTCATAGAATTCTTGAATTCCTCCTGCAGATAATAATATATTAAATGTAGATAGATTATTTTCCCAATTGTCTGCTATGATTTGCAATATTTCGTAGAACTTATCTTTAAAATTTTCTTTAGAATTCATTCTTGTAAGTCCCGCTTTTATTTCATTATTTATATTATAAATGATAGCCTTTGATATTGCTTCTTCCTTTGAATCAAAATAATCATATATAGTTCCTTTTCCTACATTAGATGCTGTGGCTATATCAGATACTTTAATGGAATAGGGATTAGCTCCTTCTTTCATCAATTTAATTAATCCATTAAATATAGATATTTCTTTTTCTGAGTATTTAATCTCCTCAATCATCTATTCATCACCTTCTATGTGAAATTTACGTATTTGATTTTTATGAAGTAAATCATACATCACTGGTACTACTAAAAGAGTAAGTATTGTAGCATAAGTTAATCCTCCAATAGCAACAACAGCTAGAGGCTGAAGCATCTCTGCTCCTACTCCTATTCCCATGGATAATGTAGATAAACCCAAAATAGTAGTTATGGCAGTCATAAGTATTGGCCTCATACGAGTCTTTCCTGCTAATATCAAGGCTTCTTTCTTGTCAATACCTTTCCCCCTTAATTGATTAGTGTAATCTACAAATACTATACCATTATTTACTACTACACCAGATAAAACTAGGAAACCAAGCATTGCAATTAAACTTATTTCATATCCATTAAGCACTAAAGCCAATAGTCCACCCGTAAAAGCAAGAGGAATAGTAAACATTACTATAAATGGTGATAGCAAAGACTGGAACTGGGCTACCATTATTAGATATATAAATGCTATAGCTAATAGGAGCATATTGACTAAATCTTTTAGAGAATTATTTATCATTTGATTTTCTCCAGCTAGTTCAATTGTATAGCCCTCTGGTAATTTATAATCATTTAATTTGTCTTCAAAATCACGACTTACAAGGCCTATATTATGTTTATCATCTATACCTGCTTTTATTGAAATATATCTTTCCTGAGACTTCCTTCTTATAGATGAAAGACCTTTATCCTCCGTAATCTTAGCAATATCTCCTATTCTAATTTCAGTTTCCTCTCCATTTTTATTAATTTTAATTATTAAATCTTCTAAATCATTTCTTGTAATAGATTGACTTTCCTCATCCACTACTATTACTGGATAATCCTTATTCCCTATAGATAAAGTAGTAGCTGCTTTACCCTTTGAGACTATGGAGTTAACCTCCCCAAATAATTGAGCTACAGTTATGCCCTTTTCCATAGCCTTTTCTTTGTCAACTATAATTCTCATTTCAGTAGAAGTTTCA
>CAYMGW010000216.1:2384-4792 GCA_964390085.1 uncultured Tissierella sp. | reverse complement strand
TGTAAATACTTTTTTGGTTATCCAATAACTCCCCAATCAGAATTACCAGAATATATGTCAAGAGAGTTACCAAAGGTAGGCGGAGTATTTTTACAAGCAGAATCAGAGGTAGCGGCTATAAATATGGTTTATGGTGCAGCAGGAGCAGGAGCAAGAGTTATGACATCATCATCAAGCCCTGGAATATCATTAAAACAAGAAGGAATTTCATATATAGCTGGTGCAGAATTACCTTGTCTAATAGTAAACATAATGAGAGGTGGACCAGGACTAGGAAGTATCCAACCATCACAAACAGACTATTTCCAAGCAACAAGAGGTGGAGGAAATGGAGACTACAGACTAGTAGTATTAGCTCCAGCAAATGTTCAAGAACTAGTAGACCTAATAATAGAAGGCTTTGATATAGCTGATCAATACAGAAACCCAGTTATGATACTTGGAGACGGTATGATAGGCCAAATGATGGAACCCGTAGAATTTAAAACTCCAGTAAAAAGAGACTTACCACCTAAAGATTGGGCAACAGTAGGTACTGGCGGAAAAAGAAAGCCAAACATAGTAAACTCACTATATATAGCTCCAGAAGTACTAGAACAACATAACATTAGACTACAAGCAAAATATAAAACAATAAAAGAAAATGAAGTAAAAGTAGAATCATACAAAATAGAAGATGCAGATGTAGTAATAGCAGCCTATGGAACAACAGCTAGAATAGCAAAGACAGCCATAGACAAACTAGAAAAAGAAGGATATAAAGTAGGACTAATTAGACCAATTACACTATGGCCATATCCATACGATGAATTTAAGAAAATCAATCCAAAATGCAAAGGCATATTAACCGTAGAAATGAACACAGGACAAATGATAGATGACGTTAAAATAGCAGTAGAAGGGAAATTCCCAGTATCCTTCTATGGAAGAACAGGTGGAATGATCCCTACACCAGATGCAATAATTGAGAATGTAAAGAAAATCTGCGGAGGTGAAAAATAATGACTGTAGTATTTGAGAGAACAAAAGGCTTAACAGAAGTCCAAACCCACTACTGTCCAGGATGTACCCATGGAATCATTCATAGATTAGTAGGAGAAGCATTAGAAGAATTAGGATTACTAGATAATGCTATAGGAGTTGCACCAGTAGGCTGCTCAGTATTTGCATACAACTACTTTAACTGTGATATGCAAGAAGCAGCTCATGGTAGAGCACCAGCAGTAGCAACAGGAATAAAAAGAGTTCATCCAGAGAACTTCGTATTTACTTATCAAGGAGATGGAGACTTAGCATCCATCGGTACAGCAGAAATAGTTCATGCAGCACATAGAGGAGAAAAAATCTCCACAATATTTGTAAACAATGCAATCTACGGAATGACAGGTGGACAAATGGCACCTACAACCCTAATAGGACAAAAAGCAACAACAGCACCATTTGGAAGAACAGAAGAACACAGTGGAAGACCAATAAGAATAAGCGAAATGTTAGCAACAATCCACGGAGCAAAATTCGTAGAAAGAGTAGCAGTAAACACACCAGCAAACATAAGAAAAGCAAAAAAAGCAATAAAAGAATGCTTCCAATTACAAATAGACGGAAAAGGATTTGGAATAGTAGAAGTATTATCCACATGTCCAACAAACTGGGGACTAACAGCTCCAGAAGCAATGAAATGGTTAGAGGAAAATATGATACCTTATTATCCTCTTGGAAATTTTAGAAGACCAGAGGAGGTTGAATAAAATGGAAGAAAGAATAGTAATTGCTGGATTCGGTGGACAAGGAGTAATGGCATTAGGTCAACTATTAACATACTCAGGAATGATAGAAGATAAAAAAGTATCTTGGTTACCATCCTATGGACCAGAAATGAGAGGAGGAACAGCAAACTGTAACGTAATCATATCATCAAGTGCAGTAGGTTCCCCAGTAGTAGTAGAATCAACATCAGCTATAGTAATGAATAGACCATCCCTAGATAAATTTGAAAGCTCAGTAGTACCAGGAGGAAGACTATTCATCAACACATCCTTAATAGATAGAAAAGCTACAAGAGACGATATAGAAGTATACTATATCCCAGCAAATGAAATAGCTGACGAAATAGGAAATCCAAGAACAGCAAATATGGTAATGCTAGGAGCATTCCTTGAAGCGACAAAAGCTGTAGAAGTAGATTCAGTACTAGAAAAAGCATTTACAGCAGTATTCGGAGAAAACAGAGCTCACTTAAAACCTATAAACCAAAAGGCATTAGAAAAAGGAGCAGAACTAGTAAAACAACAAATGAAATAACAATATAATAAGCCAGCCCCTAGGGGCTGGCTTATTATATTTTACTACCTAACATTGAAAGTTATTTTTCATCTACTGAAAAGCAATGTGGAGGCTTAGAAGTACCT
>CAYMGW010000216.1:0-2374 GCA_964390085.1 uncultured Tissierella sp. | reverse complement strand
AAACCTTAATAGTAAGTTCTACAACCATTTTTTCTTCTATTTTGCGGAAGAATTTTTCTTCAAATGGTAGTTTATCTTCGTGAGGACGTCTGCGATTAATAAATTCATCAAATTCAAAGATTCGAGCACTAATTAATTCGCAGAATGGAAGCTCATTGAAATTCTCAACAATGATTTGATTAAATTCTGATAAATCTCCTGATAACAGTTTATCCTTTTCAGCAAAATGTTTGTTTGGTAAATCACTTACCCTATGATATTCAAATTCAGCGCTAGAATTTACTGTAAGTTCTGCTGGTGGTGTATAGAAATTAATAGGTGTGGAACACTCAAATGGAACATCTATAGTGCAGTGGTGCAAGTCACCACATATTCCCTTCATATTTGAACATTCACCTGTAGTATAATCGATGTTTTTACGAATAAATCCTTTAATAAATAAAATATTAGTTGGTTGAAGTAAAGTACATTGGGTGATTTTTACTTTTTTCTTAATATTTTTAACTTCAAGTGCTAGCTCTGGCAAATGAATCCATGCACTAACATTGAATTGAACTGTCAGCTCAGCTAACACCACTGGAATCTTAGCCACAACACCTGTACCTATTCCAATTGGTGTGATTGGAGTATTAGTACAACTATCTAATACATTACTTTCAACATCAACACAAAAATTTTGATGTTTTGAATCGCTATTACATTCTGGAACAGAAGGTTTTGAATTGATTTTAGGTGGACCATAATTATGATCGATTACTCTTACATTGCTAATTTTGGTTCCTTCTATTGAATTGTACATATTATATTTCCTCCTCGATATCATTTGGATGCTAATAGTTTTTATGTCATGTCCTATTACAATATATTCTTGAAAATTGGTTTCGGTGATAATATTTTGTGGAATAATTTCAGATATTTGTGACTGATACCAATATCTAAAATTATGTAATTTATCATTTTTTGTCTAAAAAAGTTTTTTGTAAAAATAAGGATTATATGTTATAATATCTCTAGTCTCAAAAAAAGAATAATCGCTGAATTCATTTTGAAGCGGGGGAACCAATATTTAGGGGTGAATCCTTTAGAGGACGGGCATAACCCTTTAGCCCGAACCCGACAGCTAACCTCGTAAGCGTATTAAAGGGGGCATGAAATCCTATGGATTTCAGAACTATGGAAGCCCATAGTTTTTTTTGTCCCTCATAACTGGTTGACATAATAATAAAAGGGAGTGATTTTGATGTCAAATTTAAATTTTAGTATTATTGGTGCTGGGAATGGTGGTATGGCAATGGCTGGTTATTTAGCCATGATAGGATATAAGGTTAATTTATATAATCGAACCCTAGAAAACATACTGCCTCTTATAAAAAATCCAGTAATATCTTTAACAGGTGAAAAAATAGGAATTGGAGTATTAAACAAAGCAACCAACAGAATGGAAGAGGCTATAGAAGGAGCAGATATAATTATGGTAACAGTTCCTGCCATGGGACATTATCAAATGGCAGTAGAAATGGCACCATATTTACAAGATGGTCAAATAATAGTACTTAATCCTGGGCGTACAGGAGGAGCTTTAGAAGTATATGAGACATTGAGAAAATATAAATGCGAAAAAGATATAATTGTTGCAGAAGCTCAGACATTTATCTATGCTTGCAGAACTACTTCAAGCAATAGTGCACATATCTTTCAAGTAAAAAATGAAGTGACCTTAGCTGCTATACCTTCATCTATGACAAATCATGTTATTAATCTACTAAAATTTGCTTATCCACAGTTTATCTCAGCTGCAGATGTTTTAGAAACAAGTATAAACAATTACGGAGCAATTTTTCATCCAGCACCAACCTTATTAAATAGTGGTCATATCGAAAGAGGAGCACCCTTTGAATATTATACAGAAGGTATAACTCCATCTATAGGAGACTTTATAGAAAAAATGGATCAAGAAAGAATGGAAATAGGAAAAGCTCTTCAAATAAACACCTTATCAGCTAAGGATTGGCTATATGAATCCTATGGAGCAAAAGGAAAGAATTTATATGAAACAGTACAAAACAATCCAGCATATAAAGGACTTCAAGCACCAAAGGGGCTATCCATTAGATATATTTATGAAGATGTACCATATAGCTTAATACCGATGTCCTCTATAGCTAGAGAATTAGGTATTAAAACACCAGCTATCAACTCAATTATAAATATTGCAGAATTAATTACTGGAAAAGACTTTTATATGGAAGGTAGAACCATAGAAAGACTGGGACTCAAAGGTTTATTAGTTTATGAAATGCATAAGCTTGCACAAACAGGTAAATTAGATAAAAAAGATGAGGAAGGTGTTGCTTAGTGAAAAAAATTATTGCAG
>CAYMGW010000215.1:0-4808 GCA_964390085.1 uncultured Tissierella sp. | reverse complement strand
TTTGTTGATGTAGTAAATGACAAACTAGGTAGAAAATCTGTTGTAGCAATATTAAAAGGTAAAAAAGGAAATAGTAAAAAAACTGTATTGATGATAGGTCATACAGATACAGTTGGTATTTCTGATTATGGTAGTTTAAAAGAATATGCAAATAAACCTTATGAGCTAACAGAGAAATTTAAAGAAATAGCTTCTACATTGCCAGAAGAAGTAAGGAAAGATTTAGAATCTGGAGATTATCTATTTGGTAGAGGACTTTTTGATATGAAAACTGGTGATGCCATTATAATGGCATTGATGGAAGAAATATCAAAGGATATTGAAAACTTTGAAGGTAATTTGATTTACGCTGCTGTTTGTGATGAAGAAGGAAATTCAGGCGGTATGTTATCTGTAATACCAGAGTTAATTAAAATACAAGAAAAAGAAGGCTTTGAATATTTAGCTCTTTTAGATACTGATTATATGACATCTGAATTTGAAGGTGATGAAAACAAATATGTTTATATTGGAACAGTAGGTAAGCTAATGCCATCATTCTATGTAGTAGGTAAAGAAACACATGTTGGTGAGTCCTTTAAAGGAATAGATCCAAACCAAATAGCTTCTTCTATTACAAATAGAATTAATTTAAATGTTGATTTTTGTGATGTGGCTGAAGGTGAAGTTTCACTTCCTCCAATTACTTTAAAACAAAGGGATTTGAAACCAGAGTATTCAGTTCAAATAGCAAAAACATCTACCTTATTCTTTAACTATGCAACACATAATAGTACACCAGACGAAGTATTGGTAAAAATGAAGGGCGCAGCTTTAGAAGCTTTTCAATCAGCTATTGACAATTTAAATGTACAATATGAAAGATTCTGTAAATTAGCAGGAAGAGAATATAAAAAGCTTCCTTGGAAAGCAAGAGTATTGACTTATGAAGAACTATATGAAAAAGTAAAGGCAGAAATGGGCAATGAACTAGATGAAAGAATTGCTAAACTTTCAGAAGAAATGTTAAAGGACGAATCTATTGACCAAAGAGATTTCTCCTTAAAGCTAGTAGAAGCAGTTCATGGTCTATGGTCTGATAGAGAACCTGTTGTTATAGTATATTATACACCACCATATTATCCTCATATCTATGTAGAGGGAAGTGCACCAAAAGAAAAAACATTACTTGATGCAGTGGCAGATGCTGTAAAAACAACTGAATCAGACTATAAACTAGTTTATAAGAAATTCTTCCCATATATTTCAGACCTAAGCTATGGGGCAGCACCAAAGGATCCAAAAATCATAGCAGCATTAAAAAATAATATGCCTGGTTTTGGTACTAAATATGATTTACCATTAGAAGATATGCAAAAACTAGATTTGCCAGTACTAGACATTGGTGCTTTCGGTAAAGACGCACATAAATTTACTGAGAGAATAGAAAAGAAATATTCCTTTGAAGTAGCACCTGTGTTAGTATATAAAACTATTATGAATCTATTAAAATAATTAGATAAATAAATATAATATATAAGAATGCTCTTAGGGGCATTCTTATATATTTATTAATCGATAAAAAAATGGATATAATAAATAAAAGAAAGATTATCAAAATTGATTGACAACAATACCCAAAATAACTATAATAGTATAAAAGTAGAGAAAACTTTGATAGGAAGAGTAGATATAAGAAGTAGTCAAAGGGAGTCGATGATAGTGAGACATCGGCACGAAGCTTATATTGAAGAACATCCTTGAGTTTCTAACCGAAATCTTAGGAGAGTAGACTTAGACGGATTCACACCGTTACAGGTGAAACACATTATAATGTGTGTTAAAGTGGCTATATTAGCAATTAGGGTGGTACCACGGAAGTTAAGCTTTCGTCCTTTTAGGATGAAGGCTTTTTTTATGACCTAACTTAGCGAACGATAGTGAGCTTTAGTAGGTCAAACGCAACGAGAACCAAATTCATGCGACCGATAGGGAGCAAATGAATTTGAGTTTCGAGACTGCGAAAATGAGAAAGGAGAATAAAAATGAAAGCAACAGTTAAAATGATTTACAATGACACGGATAAATATTTAAATCAAGAAATTCAGTTAGAAGGATGGATAAGAACATCTAGATCATCAAAGACCTTTGGATTTATAGAATTAAATGATGGAACATTTTTTAAAAACATTCAAATAGTTTATGAAGAAGGATTAGAGAATTTTAAAGAGGTAGAAAAGTTACCTCTTAGCTCGTCAATAAAGGTAAAAGGTATACTAGTGCCAACACCAGAAGCTAAACAGCCCTTTGAAGTAAAAGCAAGTAACATTGAAATTGAAGGATATTCAACATCTGACTATCCATTACAAAAGAAAAGACATACTTTTGAGTATATGAGAACAATTGCTCATCTAAGACCTAGAGCTAACACTTTCAATGCTGTATTTAGAGTAAGATCAGTCCTTGCATATGCAATACACAAATTCTTCCAAGAAAGAGGATTTGTATATGTTCATACTCCAATTATTACGGCTTCCGATGCTGAAGGTGCAGGTGAGATGTTTAGAATATCAACTTTAGATTTTAACAATATTCCTTTAACTGAAGATAAAAAAGTGGATTTCTCTGAAGATTTCTTTGGTAAAGAAACCAGCTTAACAGTATCTGGACAATTAGAAGCAGAGGCTTTCGCCCTAGCATATAAAGATGTTTATACTTTTGGGCCAACATTTAGAGCTGAAAACTCCAATACAGCGAGACATGCAGCTGAGTTTTGGATGATAGAACCAGAAATTGCCTTTGCTGATATCAATGACAATATGCAATTAGCAGAAGATATGATGAAATATATAATCAAATATGTAATGGAAAATGCAAAAGAAGAAATGGAGTTTTTCAATAGTTTTGTAGATAAAGGCCTAATTGAGAGACTTGAAAATGTAGTTAATTCAGACTTTGGTAGAGTAACTTATACTGAGGCTATTGAAATACTAAAAAAATCAGGAGAAGAATTCCAATATCCAGTAGAATGGGGTATAGACTTACAAACTGAACATGAAAGATATATTTCAGAGAAAGTATTTAAAAGACCAGTATTTGTAATTAATTATCCAAAGGAAATAAAAGCATTTTATATGAGAATGAACGAGGACAACAAAACAGTAGCTGCCATGGACCTATTAGTTCCAGGAGTAGGAGAAATAATAGGTGGTTCTCAAAGAGAAGAAAGACTTGATGTATTAGAGCAGAAGATACTAGATAATGGTATGGATCCAGAAGACTACTGGTGGTATTTAGAATTAAGAAAATATGGTGGTACTAAACATGCAGGATATGGATTAGGATTTGAGAGAGCTGTTATGTATATAACAGGTATGTCAAACATAAGAGACGTTATTCCATTCCCAAGAACAGTTAAATCAGCAGAATTTTAATTAAGAAAAAACAGCCTAAACCTAGGATTTTGAGGGATTATAGGCTGTTTTGTTTTATCATAGCGGAAACTACTAAGAAAACCTCTTAAGTCCTAAGATTTATATAATTACTAGGTTGATTGACAAACTAGTAACAAAAGGATATATTAAAGTTAAAGGATAAAAATTATAAGGAGGATTTAAAATGCTAAAAGGAAAAGTTGCAGTTGTTACAGGAGGAACTAGGGGAATTGGTTTTGCTATTGTTGAAAAGTATCTAGAAAATGGAGCTACAGTAGTACTTTGCGGGTCCAAAAAAGAAACAGCAGATAAGGCTATAAAAGAATTAAAAGAAATAAATCCAAATTATAATGTTGAAGGTATAGGACTAGATCTTAATAATCCAGAGGAAATCGAAAAAGAATTTAATAGAATTAAGGAGCAGTATGGAAGTCTAGATATCCTAGTAAATAACGCAGGAATATCACAAAGAGAGAGCATATATAATTTAAAACCAGAAGATTTTGCTAATATTTTAGAGTTAAATGTCAATGCTATGTTCTATTGCTCACAAGCAGCTGCTAAGATTATGAAGCCTCAAGGAGGTGGAGTTATTTTAAATACTAGCTCCATGGTAAGTATCTATGGACAAAGTTCTGGTGTAGGATATCCTACTTCAAAGTTTGCAGTAAATGGTATGACAAAATCTTTAGCTAGAGAACTTGGAAAGGATAATATAAGAGTAAATGCCGTAGCACCAGGAGTTACTAATACAGATATGGTAAAAGTTTTACCAGATGAAATAATCAAGCCTCTAATAGCTACTATACCACTAGGCCGTGTAGGAGAGCCAGAAGATGTAGCTAATGCATTCCTATATCTAGCAAGTGATATGGCTAGTTATGTAACAGGAGTAATTTTATCTGTAGATGGAGCAGCTAGAAGCTAGTTAAATATAGAAAGTATAAATAGCCTATTAATTAGGCTATTTTTTTTTGTGGGTTTTAATCTACAAGTTATAATTTTTACTTTAAGAGGTTTATTTCTGAATATTTTAAAAATGGTAGAATCAGTAAGAGTATTATGATACATTATTAAATAAGAGGGGATTCTAAACTTCATTTAATAGCAATACTTCTATTTATTGCGGAATGCAAGAGATAGGTTGGGTTGTTATGCCGTTATTTGGTATCTTACTGGTGATATTTGCTATTCAAATTTAAAAGTAGAGTAAGAAATTTTCAAAGATGTGTCCATTATGAGTATAAGCAATAAGTGATGAAAAGTTAATATTTTAGGAGTGAAGGAAGAAAAAAATATTTTGTGCATATGAATATCGTGAAACGGAATAAAGAAATCATACATAAAAACTTTTTAAGGGTGAAGATAGGGGAATATGATCAGATAATCAAAGGA
>CAYMGW010000214.1:3284-4808 GCA_964390085.1 uncultured Tissierella sp. | reverse complement strand
AAGATGTTTTACCTTTAAATGCTCACTGTTATAATAAAGTATTTCCAAATAGCTTCTTACATTTTATAGATGGAGCAGATCATTGTTATTCTTCCTTAGAATTTGAAGGTGAGCTATTGGATACTACAGTAAATTTTTATAAGAATTTAGGGACAGAGCAGTGTCCCACTATAAAAGGGAATCAGTTCCTATGAACTGATTCCCTTTTACAATATTTCGACAATATTATTCAAAATATTGTAAAAGATTACATATTTTGGTACTATAATACAGTAAGTATTTTTATTGTTAAAATGTTGCAATTGTTTTGTTCTGATATCAACTTACATGGAGGAATAATATGGATTGTTTTAAAATTTTTAAAGATGGTAAGGCAATAAAGGAAGATGTAAATAAAGCTGGAAAGTTTAGACTTTTAATCCAAGACAATGATTTCGAAATCTTTGAATCCCATATCCATGCAGGACGTTCGATTATTTGTCAGCCTTACGAATGTCAAGATTCTATTAATGTAGCTTTTGTACTAAGTGGCAAGCTTTATCATACTAATACAAAATCATATATTTTAGCAGGAGACTATTATACATTTAAGAATTTAAAAGAAACCCATCATCTGAGTGTGGAGGAAGATACTAAACTTTTAATGATTAGAAAAAAAGGTTTTTTTCTGGACCAAGTTTCTAGGACAAGTAGGATTACAGAATTTATAGATTTGATCCAAAAGAAGGATGATTATACTGAGGACCATTGTAATCGTACGGGGAATTTAGCTACTAAGATAGCTACTTATCTAAAGCTTTCAGATAAGATTATTCAAAATGTTTTATATATAGGTAAAATTCATGATGTAGGTAAGATTGATATTCCTATTGAAATTTTGAATAAACCTGGGAAACTTACTATGGAAGAATTTAATTTCATAAAAGAACATCCACAGAGGGGACACGATATAATCATGGAAACCATAGGAGATGCTGAGATTGCAAAGGTTATTTTACAACACCATGAAAGAATTGATGGCAGTGGTTATCCCTTTGGCCTTAAGGGTAATGGAATCTCTATTGAAGCAAAGATTATTTTAGTAGCAGATAGCTTTGATGCCATGACATCTGATAGACCTTATAGAAAAGCTATGAGTGTTAATGATGCCATTAAAGAACTCAGAGCTTATTCAGGTAAATGGTATGAAAAAGATATTGTTGAGGCATTAGTTGAAGCAGTTGAAGAAAAATAAATATTATAAATTACGGGGACGGTACTTGACTTTTGTTTCTTTATAGGTTATAATTCTTTTAAAGGATGTGGATAAATTGGCAAGAACCGCTAGAATCAAAGATATTCATGGTATTTATTATATTAATCAGTTAGGTACCGAAGAGAGAAGTCTTTTTAGTGATGATTTAGATAGGGATAAATTTTTATCTATATTGAATTCATCAAAGGAAAAAAATGATTTCAAGCTTTATGCTTATTGTCTTTTAAACCCTAATGAATATCATCTAATTGTTGGTGCTAATGGGGCTG
>CAYMGW010000214.1:1463-3274 GCA_964390085.1 uncultured Tissierella sp. | reverse complement strand
AATAAATATTAGCTATGCAATGTATGTTGCTCATCCATCATCTATATATAGAGACAGGTATAGAAGTCAATTGATTCAAGACAAGGATCAGTTATTATCCATATTAAATGATATACATGCAACTGGGAAAAAAATTGATAGTAAATATAATAGTTATTGCTTATTTAATGAGGATATATCTAGTGATGGATTATTAGATAAAATAGATTTTGAATTGTTAACTGAGACTGATGATTGTTTAATTCAAAAATCTGAATGTAAGGATTGTATTAAAACTATGGAAAAAGCTTTAGCTAAGCTTAATGAAATAGCCAGTTACAAACATTTAACCATAGATGAATTAATTGTTAATAAGCCTTTAAGAAATGATTTGATTAAGCAATTTAGAAGAGAGTCAACTTTATCTCTAAAGGAATTAGGTAAACTTTTTGGGGGTTTATCTGAATCTACTATTTGTAAGATATTAAATAATAGATAAGGTTAGAAATTTTATTTTTAATTATAATTGGAGGTACATGAATTTATTTTTGCTTGTTAATTCAAGTACCGTCCCTTTAATAAATATAGGAGGTATTTTATGAATTTAGATCTTAATATCAATTTTACAAAGGACACCAATAAGAAACTAGACAGCAATACATTATACGATATCTTAATAATTGGAGGAGGACCAGCAGGGCTGAATGCAGCTTTATACTCTAAGAGGAAGGGAGCAAAGGTTGGAATAATTACAAAGAATATTGGCGGTCAAGTAGTGGATACTTCAGTTGTAGAAAATTACCTGGGCTATTCATCTATAAGCGGAGAAGGGCTTATGAAAAAATTTGAGGAGCATGTAAATGCCTTAGATGTGCCTATTTCTGAGTATTCTACTGTTGAAGCATTGAAGGTATCAGATGATTCATCTGTAAAGGAGGTTGTACTTTCTGATGGTACATCATATAAGGCAAAATCCCTTATCCTTGCAACAGGAAGTAAACCTAGGAAACTTGATGTTCCTGGAGAAGAGAAGTTTTTAGGTAAGGGTGTGGCATATTGTGCTATTTGCGATGGACCTTTATTTGCAGATACTGAGGTAATAGTGGCAGGTGGAGGGAACTCTGCTATAGAAGCAGCTATTGATTTATCTAAAATAGCTAGTAAGGTAACGGTTGTGCACAGAAGTCAATTGAGAGCAGATAAAATCTTAATAGATCAAATTGAGAAGCTAGAGAATGTGGAAATTAAATTAAATACTCAAATACAAGAAATTTTTGGTGAAAAAATCATGACAGGAATTAAGGTATTAGATAAGTCTACAGATAGTACCTATATTATACCTGCCAATGGAATATTTGTTGAAATTGGATATTTACCAAATAATGATCCCTTTAAAGACATTATTAAGCTAAATGAAAGAGGAGAAATCATTGTAAATAAATATGGAGAAACCAATATTAAAGGAATATTTGCAGCAGGGGATTCTACTGATACACCATATAAACAAATTATTATGTCTGCGGCAGATGGAGCAAAATGCGCTTTATCGGCTAATGAATATTTAAATACATTATAAAAATTAAATTATTTAGGAGGAATATATAATGAAAATGTTAAATGAAGATGTTAGAGAGCAATTAAAGGGAATATTTGAAAATATGGATAAGGATGTAACTATAGCACTGTTTACAAAGGAAGAGCCTTGTGAAACTTGTGAGGAAACAAAGTCATTTATGGAAGAAATGGCTAGTATTACAGAAAAACTACATTTAAAATTATATGATATAAATGCAGATAAAGAAAAGGCTAAGGAATCTAATGTTAGCCTTACA
>CAYMGW010000214.1:0-1453 GCA_964390085.1 uncultured Tissierella sp. | reverse complement strand
CCAAGTATTGTATTACTTGATAACAATGAGAATTATAAAGGAATTAAATTTAATGGTATACCTGCAGGACATGAAATAAATTCCTTTATAGCTTCTATAATTGAAGTCTCTGGAAATTCTCAGGAGCTTCCAAAGGCTTTAGAAGAAAGACTTTCTAAGATTACAAAGCCTATAGATATAAAGGTATTTGTAACTCTTGCTTGCCCTCATTGTCCTGGAGCAGTGGAAAAAGCTCACAAATTAGCACTAGAAAATCCAAATATAAGTGCAGAAATGATAGAAGCTCAAACATTCTATGATCTTTCAGACAAATATGATGTATCTAGTGTTCCAAAAATAGTAATAAATGATAAATATGAATTTGTAGGCAATCAACCTCTTGAAGTATTCTTAGATAATATTGAAAAAGCAAATGTAGCCTAGTGTGACATAGGGACAGGGGTAGTGGGACATTACTCCTGTCCCTTTACTCTTGTCCTCTCTATTTCATAAGCTTTCAAGGCCTTAGTCTTTATGGCTGTCATTTTAATATTAGGACTAGACCAAGAAGTTGACTTTACCCAACACTTGTTCTTTTTCCAATCATAATGTATAATAGTTATGCAGAAATATAAAAATGACATCTAAGGGGAGTGCTTATGACAGGAAAGACGCATGTGGCAATAGGAGTAGCAGCTGCATTAACCATATCTAGTGGTCAACCACTAGGAAATCAGTTAGGGATGGTATTAACTGCTATGATTAGTTCTTTGATTCCAGATTTGGATCATCCAAAGAGTAAATTAAATCAAAAAATACTATTTATTAATAACAATTTGTATAGAAAATTATTTTATATATCTTTAGGTAGTTTATTTATATATTTATATTTCTTACGAGAAATGAAGCTTTTCTTACTTTTGGGGATAATATCATTTCTCATAGGGATATCTAATCATAGAGGATTTACCCATAGCATATTAGGTTTTCTCGCATCTTCATCTATAGTAGCCTTAGGCACATTAGACTATGGTTTAATCCATATATATTATGGATTTATTTTAGGATATATACTACATATAGTAGCAGACTTTTTTACTTCAAAAGGAGTAAAATTATTTTACCCTTTAGATAACAGCATATCATTTCCAATTAAAATCAAGACAAATGGTAAATTGGAAAAAGTTTTATTTGTAGTTTTGAGTATCTATTCTGTTTTTTATTGTTTAGGTATTTTATTTGAAAATTGATACAATAATTTTAAGGTGCTGCTAATGTCTGAAAATCATAATGAAACAAATGTAAGGACTTCCTGTCCCCTCTATTTCACAAATTTCCTTAAATTATCCAATGCCTTAGTCTTTATATTTACTACGGTTCTATAGCTTATGCCAAGTTTATTTCCTATATCGTCCATATTCATGTTTTTTACATAATAAAGGATGATTATTTCCCTTTGTCTTTCTGTAAGCTT
>CAYMGW010000213.1:4035-4879 GCA_964390085.1 uncultured Tissierella sp. | reverse complement strand
ATAAATGGATATCTAATTAGTTACTCTAGTGATTATACTTTTTTTGATGCTTATACGAAATTAACTAATAGTTTTATAAAGACTATGAAAAATGAATCAAAATTATCTTTTAATAAATTATTAGTTATGGAGCCAATAGATTTTAATCTATTAGAAGAAAAGATATCCAATATAGAAGTTTTAAAAAAATTAATTATTGTGGATGAATATGAAGATGAAATTTCACAATTTATTAATGACTATTATTCTGTAGAAAAGATAGTTCTTCCAAACATTGGAAATGAGATTAAGTATATAGATGAAGATATAACTATTAATGATAAATCTATAAAAAAATACAATAAGGCGGTATTATATGTTGATGGAGTAGTAAAGCTTGAGATAAGCGAATCTATTGACTTTAATCATTATATAGAGTTATTAGTTTGTGACAAAATAATATGCAACGAAAAGACTTATGAAATGATTGAAGATAATCTTGATGAAAATGTAGAAGTAGATATCATACAAGGAAAATTATTAGAGAATAGTGGGAAAATGATTTTAACTGGTATAATTGAGGAAGAAATTACTATTAAGAATATGGGGAAATTAGTATTGGATGAAAAATTAGATTATGATAGTTTTATTAAAAATGTAGCTTTAATTAAGAACTTTGGTGCTATAGAAGCGCCAGAGGAGAAGATATCTTTAGTTAGGGATAAGGTTAAGGAAAACTTTGGGAAGATTAAGTCAGCTAATGAAAATAAAGAACTAGAGGAAGAACCAGAAGATATACTTTATGCTAATATAGGTGAGTTAAAACTATAAAATATAGGAAGAAGATTTCTCTTCTTCCTATATT
>CAYMGW010000213.1:0-4025 GCA_964390085.1 uncultured Tissierella sp. | reverse complement strand
CGACTCTATGAAGACTCCTGGCCGGGCTTTACGGTCGAGGCTATAGATTACCTTATTCAAAAAGGCGTAAAAGCAATCGGCGGAGATATGCCCGCGGCGGACAGTTTCAGCGGCCCGAGCCGCGGCTTTCCTGCTCATAAGCGTGCGCTCTCTGCCGGTCTGCCGATTTTTGAAACAATTGCCAATTTGGATAAAGTGGCCGGAAGAAGATTTCTCTTCTTCCTATATTTGCTTAATATCCATTTTAAATTAGAATGAAAATTTATGGTACTTAATTAGGATTATATGTTATAATATGAAGGGAAATAATCTCAGGGAGAGGTGTCCGAGAGGTTGAAGGTGGCGGTCTCGAAAACCGTTGTGCAGTGAAAGCTGCACCGTGGGTTCAAATCCCACTCTCTCCGCCAAATTGCATTATACCTTCAGAAAAAAAGGCTTTAAACAGTTTCTATTGTTTGAAGCCTTTTAATATTACAGTACTATTTATTAAATTTCATTATTTTTTACTCTTATAATTAAATCTTCAACCTTTTCCTTTATTATATCCCTAGTTTTTCTATAATCTTCCATAGGTCCACCAGATGGATCTGTTAGACCCCAATCCTCACTATGGCTATTTGGAACAAAAGGGCATGCTACATTACATCCCATAGTTATAAGGATATCTACTTCTTCAGGTATATCAGATAGTAATTTAGGGTAATGAGTACTCATATCTACTCCTGTCTCCTCCATTACTTTTACTGCTAATGGTTTTACTTCAGGATAATTTTCAGTTCCTGCTGAATACACTTCTAATACATCACTGCCTAATTTTTTTGCCCAACCCTCTGCCATTTGAGAACGACATGAATTGTGAACACATATAAAGGCAACTTTCTTTTTCATTCAACATCCCTCCCTATAGAGATTATTTACTCTTATCAAACCATCCTTTAGTATTATTTGCTATTCTAACAAGTGTAAGCATTACTGGAACTTCAACAAGAACACCTACTACAGTTGCAAGTGTAGCTCCAGAATCAAGTCGAAATAATGATATTGCAACTGCCACTGCTAACTCAAAGAAGTTTGAAGCTCCAATCATACCTGCCGGTGCAGCTATATCATGAGGTAACTTCCATGCCTTTGCCCATAAATAAGCAACAAAGAATATAAGAAATGTTTGGATGATCAATGGTACTGCAATTAGCACAATATTAAGTGGATTATCAACTATTGTTTGACCCTGAAAAGAGAATATAATTATTAAAGTCAATAAAAGTCCTATTATTGTAATATTACTAAACTTTGGAATAAAAGTTTTTTCAAAATATTCTAACCCTTTATTTTTAGTAATAACTACTCTTGAAATCCATCCAGCTGCTAAAGGTATAACTACAAATAATACAACTGATAAAAACAATGTATTCCATGGAATTGAGATATTGCTCATACCTAATAAAAATGCAACTATAGGAACAAATCCAACTAATATTATAAGGTCGTTAGTAGCTACTTGAACAAGAGTATATGCTGGATTACCTTTGGTTAAATGGCTCCAAACAAATACCATTGCGGTACAAGGTGCAGCTCCTAAAAGTACAGCTCCTGCAAGATAATCCTTTGCAAGTTCAGGAGATATAAAGTTTTTAAATACTATGTTAAAGAAAAATATTGCTATTGCATACATTGTAAATGGCTTAATCAACCAATTTGTAATCCATGTAATTATAAGTCCTTTAGGATTTTCACCAACTTTTTTTATACTACGGAAATCAACTTTTAACATCATTGGATAAATCATTAGCCATATTAGAATTGCCACTGGTATAGAAACACTTGCATATTCAAACTTACTTAAAAATTCAGGTATCTCTGGAAGATAAACTCCTATTAGCACTCCTACTACCATACATATGGCTACCCATATTGTAAGGTATTTTTCGAAGAATCCAATTCCTGATTGTAGATTTTCTTTTGGCATAAACATTCCACCTTTCATAATAATTTCCTACTATTATTTACTTACAATTACATTTACTTATATCCTTACATATACAATTTTCAGTATCGGTTATAATATTCATTAAAAATAAAATAATTTTATTGCATTCCATTAAATTTAATGAATAATAACTCCATAGACCATCTTTTCTAAGATTAACTAGATTGTTTTCCATTAAAACTTTCATATGATGTGAAAGTGTAGGTTGAGAAAAATTGAAATGCTCTAATATATCGCAAGCACACATTTCTCCGCATGATAATATATCCAGTATCTGAAGCCTATTTGGGTCTGACAATGCTTTTACTATTTTTGAGTTTTCTTCATAATTTAGATTCATTTAATCACCCCTTACATAGATGCATATCTATGTATCAGATTATATGTGTTTGCATTAGTATTGTCAATACAATAGTATTTCATATAAATAGAGATTTATTATAGATAATATTCTATTTATATAATGTATCTATAAAAAACATTCTAACTAAGATGTTACGTCTTGACTAGAATATTTTACCTGATTAAGTGCAAATTAATTTATAATATGGATTCAAAACCATGTTGGTTTTTTGATTATGATTGGATTATTTAACAAATAATTGACAAAGCTAATAATCAGATGTAATATAAAGTCATAAGGATATAACCACATGGGCATATGGGAATATCTAGAATTTAAGGAGGCATATATTATGGAAAATAAAACAAAATTATATTTACTTACAGGTTTTTTAGGTGCAGGGAAAACTACTTTCTTAACTAATGTTCTTAATGATTTAGAAGGTAAAAAAGTAGCAGTTATAATGAATGAGTTTGGTAAGGTAGGAATAGATGGAACTATAATTCAAAAAGAAGGTATGGAGCTTGTGGAAATAAATAGAGGTTCAATATTTTGCTCTTGCTTACAGCTTTCCTTTGTATCTGCTTTAACAGAAATTGCAGATAGAAATATGGAATATGTTATTGTTGAAAGTTCAGGTCTTGCTGACCCATCTAATATAGGAGAATTCTTAGAAGCTGTGAAGGTTGCAAAAGGTGATGTATATGATTATAGTGGAGCTATTTGTATAGTAGATGGTTTGAATTTCTTGGAGCAAGTAAAGGATATAGAAACTGTAGAAAGGCAACTTAAATTTGCTCATCTAGTGATTTTATCTAAGGTAGACTTAATAGATGATAATAAGCTTAATGAAGTTAAAGCAAAGATTAGAGAGATAAATGAAAGAGTAGATATTGTAGAGTCTATAAATGGAAAGATAGACTACAACTTTTTAGAAAAGGATCTATTAGAAGAAGATTGGCTTGGTGTAGAGGACACTACTAATACCCCTGAAAACAAACCAAAAACTCTAACTTTAACCTATGATGGAGAATTGACAAAGGAAAAGCTTACTCAGTTTTTAGATATTATAAAGAAAGATAGTTATAGAATAAAGGGATTCTTTAAATTAGAAGATGGATGGAATCAAGTAGATGTAGTAAATAAAACTATAGACTATAAGCCAACAGATAAGGGTGAAAATATATCTGAATTAGTCATCATATCTAAAATAGGACCTCAAATAATTAGACCAATTTTTAATGCTTGGGAAGAAGTAGTAGGAGAAGACATGAAGCTAAGATAAGGAAAGGAATGACTAGATGGATAAATTATTGAATTATTTTAAGCTGCTTTCTGATGAGACAAGGCTTAGAATAATGGTGCTTTTGTTTCATAGGGAACTTTGCGTATGTCAGATTTGTGGTATTACAGGCATATCTCAACCTAATATTTCAAAGCATCTTGCTAGGCTTAGAGATATAGGCTTAGTAAAAGATGAAAGAAAAGAGCAATACACTTTCTATTCTTTAAGTATAGAAGATAAGTTGCTGGAAAATATATTACAGGAGATAATAGACAATATAGGAGAATATCCAATTTTAAAATTGGATATAGAGAAAAGTAAGGCGGCAGCAAAATATATTGAGTTGACAAACATGATGAAGTAAAATTCCTATAGTAAAGGAGAAATATAAAATGATAATAAAAGTATTA
>CAYMGW010000212.1:0-4898 GCA_964390085.1 uncultured Tissierella sp. | reverse complement strand
AGATTATATTAGGCATGATAATATTAAACTTAGTAAATTATTAATGGAAATAGCTAAAAAAGAAAAATAAGCAAAATGCTTATTTTTTCTTTTAGTAAGAATAGATTATGGAAAAAATAAAACTATATATAACTATTTATTTTATATATGACTAAAGTCATATATAAAACATGACTCAAAATATGAACTGAGGTTGTAGAAAAATTCTATATTTTCATATATAATATATGGAAATAGGGGAAGAGGTATATAGAGATTTGACAGCAAAAGGAATTATATAATTAATGTATTAGCAATATGGTTAGGGGGATAAGGGGATGGAGGCTGTGGAAGTTATTAATCTGACAAAGCATTATGAAACGGTTAAGGCAGTAGATGATATTTCTTTTAGAGTTGAAAAAGGAAGTATATGTGGAATACTTGGGCCAAATGGCTCGGGGAAAACTACAACTATTAAAAGCATTTGCAATTTAATAATTCCTGATAAGGGCGATATTAAGATATGTGGGAAAGACAACAAGAAGTCTACAAATCGAATTTCAGCTGTATTTGAAGGTACTAGAAACCTTTACTGGAGGCTAACCCCAAGGGAGAACTTACGTTACTTTGCAGGTATAAGAGGATTGGGAGGAAAAAGACTAGAAAAAGACATAGATATGCTATTAGATAGATTTAATCTGACAGATAAAAAAGATGTTATGGTAAACAACTTATCGAGAGGTATGCAGCAAAAGGTTGCCATAGCTATGACGTTAATCTGCAATACGGATGTTATTTTGCTAGATGAACCTACTCTTGGTCTAGATGTCCAAAGTCATTTAGATATTAAGAACATTTTAATGGATATAACATCTGACTTAGATAAAACTATTTTGCTTAGTACTCACGATATGAATTTAGTTCAGGATATCTGTGATTATGTAGTTGTTTTAAATAAGGGGAAAATAGTTGCAAAAGATAATATGGAAAATTTACTAAATATGTTTAAAACCATGACTTATGAAATTGTGCTGACAGAAAGTCTTTCTGAAGAAAACAGGAATTTATTAATGGAATTAGATTATGATTTTTATTTTATAAATAATGGATCCAAAATAGAAATAGATATATTAGATTTTCAAGATATATATAAAATCATAGAAGAATTAAAAAATATAAACATCCTTATAAAAGAGATAAAGCAGAAGGATATCAATTTTGAGAGAGTATATTTAAGTCTCACAGATGGGAAGGTGAGTTAGTTGACTAAGTACTTTTATCTATTTAAAGTATCTATGGAAAGAACTCTAAAGGAATTGAGCAGGTATAAGTTTAATACAATCTCAGACATTATAATCTTTTATGTACTATTTATGGCTATGTTTCTAGGAGTTAAAAGTTTTGGTATAAATTTTGGCATTTCCCCTATAGATATGGGGAGTAGCTTAGAAGGATTTATAGTAGGATATTTTTTATGGACAATTATGTTGATGGCTTATTCAGGTGTAGCCTATGGGATAATAAATGATGCCAATAGGGGTACATTAGAGCAGTTAAATATGTCAGGCATAAAGCTTTCAACTATAGTGACTGTAAGGAGTCTTTCTGATTTGTTAATAGACTTGATAATTTCTATTGTGCTATTATTTATTATTATGGTGACAACTAATTATCAACTTGAGATAAAGATATTTTCAATTTTGTTTCCTATATTTATAGGTATATTTAGTATATTAGGTATAGGGTTGATTTTTGGAGGCTTAGCACTTATTTTTAAAAAGATTCAATCTTTGCTAAATATAGTCCAATATTTTTTAATAGCTTTAGTTATGGTAAGTCCAGAAAATGAAATCATATACAATTTATTACCTTTTAGACCTGCGGCAGATAAGGTTATGTTATCTATGAGGAGAGGATATTCATTTATTGATTTCTCAATATATGATTATGGAGTTATGGTAGGTAATTCTATTTTATATTTTAGCATAGGTTTATTGGTATTTAATAAATGTGTCAAATTGGCTAAAAGGAAAGGTCTGTTAGGTCAATATTAGAGCAAGAAGAATTATAAATTTATAAACTATATTCACAGTAAGATAATGTAAGACTGTTATTATAGAAATTCCTTGGATAAGAATTATATATCCAAGGAACTATTTGTTTTATCAATATTTAAGTTTTTCTTAAATGTAGCATTATAAGCAAATCTGTTTATTTTTTCTTTTCTTCTATTAACCTAGATATTATATTTCCAGCAGTTCTCTTAGTTAAAGTATCATAATTTACTTGATAATTCAACTCTCCAGCTAGTTTCTTTATAGTTTCTACTTGCCTAGGAGTAGGTGGTTCTTCTTGATAAGCTGGATAGTTTTCTTCTCCGTCAGCTACAACACCATCTTCAATAGATAATTCTTCAATAGCAGTCATCCCAACATTGGTTAGATCTCTAAGAACGCGAGCCTTTGCACGAGTAGAAGCCATTCTTATTAAATGTGGAACCAAAGCTGAATTAACAGAATTAGGAGAAGCATCTCCTATATCCTGGAATCTTTCCTTATCAGTAGTAGCTACGGCCTTACATATGGCAGTCATGTTATTTTCCTTAGTAGGCACCTGGATTATCTCGACCTCCATAGATACAAGATTTTTTTGATGAGCTAAGTCAAGAAGTCCTTCATAGGTTACAAAAGATTTCCCTTGTAAATTTATAATAAATTTTTCATTAACAGTCATAATATCACCTCTAAATATATATTTCCCTTAGAAGAATAAAATAGTCATTTATAGGTATTAGATAGCACAGGGTAATTATGGTAATATTATACCATATGAATGAATCAATTTTATTAAATATTTATATTCATTAGAAGCGGATAGGGGGAATTAAATGGGGAGAATGGAAGATAATCAGAAGTTTACATTAAAACCAATAACTTAAACCCATAGAAACTGAAGGGAGATAGAGCATGAATGAGCGTGAATATCAAAGATGGGAAGGAATTCGTAGTAGAGGTATGATTATATATGTAGCATCTAGAGCAATTATATGGACAATAGCATATATAATTGTACTTTTTATTTTATTTAAAGAAATAAATTTGTTCAAGGAGATTTTACGCTGGTTTTTTGTTAATCTATTAATACATTTGGCAATTTGGTCTGAGAATCAAAAAAGGTATTCTAATTATAATAAATTTAAAGATGAAAAATAATTTATAATAAAAGGAGCTGTTTATAACTAATTAATCAGTTATGAAACAGCCCCTTTATCATTATTTAGTCAAATAAGCTATTCCAAGTTTTATTGTATTTTCAATTGCTTCAATATGAGTTCTTTCAAAGCTATGAGAAGCATCAACTCCAGGGCCGATTAGTCCAACTTTAAAATCGTGACCTGATCTAAGAGCTGCTGAGCCATCAGAGCCATAGAATGGATAAATATCCACTTTATAATTTATATTATTTTCCTTAGCTAAATCAATAAGTCTTTTTCTAAGCTCAAGGTCATATGGGCCAGAGCTATCCTTAGCACAGATTGTAACTGAGAACTCATCTGATGTTTGACCATCTCCAGGAGCTGCCATGTCTATTGCAATAAATTCAAAGGTTTTTTCAGGAAGAGCTGCAGCTGCTCCGTGGCCTACTTCTTCATAATTGGATATAAAGAAATTAGTTGTATAATTAGGTGTGATGTTGTTATCTGCTAAATGTTTAGCTATACCAAGTATAGATATAACCCCAGCCTTATCATCTAAATGTCTTGATTTTATAAATCCTGATGAAGTTGTTACTACTCTTGGGCCAAGGTATACAAAGTCTCCTACATTTATTCCAAGCTTTAAAGTATCATCCTTAGATGAAACTTTTTCATCTATTCTTATTTCCATATTGTCAGCGTTTCTTTCTATGGTTTTAGTTCCTTCACCGTGAACGTGAGATGAAGCTTTGGTAGTCATTATTGTACCTGTATATTTTTTTCCATCTAAGGTTTCGATAGTTACATGTTCACCTTCAACTGTATTCCATACATATCCACCTAATTGAGTAATCTTAAGTTTTCCGTTCGCTTTTATTTCCTTTACCATGGCACCTAAAGTATCTACATGACCGGATAAGGTTACTTCTTTATCTTTATTTTTCCCTTCTATAGTTGCGATTAAAGCGCCTTTTGTAGTTCTTCGTGTTGCTATTCCCAGTTCTTTAAACTTTTCCTCTACAAAAGCTACGGCTTTTTCTGTATTTCCAGTAGGACTTGGGATATTCAATAGTTCTTCTAAATTTTTTATTATATATTCCATTAATATTGCCTCCTTTTTAACATGCCTATGTATATATTATATTGATATTATAATTATAAGTCAAAATCATTTAGCAAATCTAGAGATAATATAGTATAATTAGATTAATATGTTCTTTAGAAATAATTTAATTAATATATTGGGAGTTGGTTTCAATGATTGAAGAGGTAAGTTCTGGAGGTGTTGTAGTATTCGGGAATGCCATATTACTCTTAAAAAAATTTAATGGAGATTGGGTATTACCTAAAGGAAGAATAGAAAAAGATGAAACTATAAAAGATGCAGCTCTAAGGGAAGTACTAGAGGAATCTGGAGTAAAAGCAGAGATAGTTAGATATATAGGTATGGTACATTATAAATATAAAAATCTAAAAGAAGATGAAATGGTTTATAAAACCGTTCATTGGTATTTAATGAAAGCTAACAGTATGGATTGTACTCCTCAAAAAAAAGAAGGGTTTATTGATGCTGTATTTGTCCATATAGATAAGGCTAAGGATTTAGTAAGATATCAGGATGAAAAAGATATGATTATTAAAGGATTAAAGATGTTGTAATCTTAGATGATGGGGTGATTTGATGTCATTTTCAGCAACAACTAAAAATGAATTGTCAAGAATA
>CAYMGW010000211.1:0-4925 GCA_964390085.1 uncultured Tissierella sp. | reverse complement strand
ATATGTCTATACCTTTAACTATTTCTGGTTCCTTTGGTGTTATTCTAAGATTTATCAATACAATTCTCATTCCTAATAGACTTATGGCTGCAGGATATACTAGCAATGAGTCTATAGCAACCTTTGGTAGAATTATGGGAATGACTATGCCTTTAATTGGGTTATCTTTTATAGTTACATCAGCTTTAGTTATCAATCTAATACCAAGTCTATCTGAGCAAATAGCTTTAAAGAGATATAGAGATATAAAAAGAGATATAGAATTATCTATCAAAGTTACATTGCTAGTAGCTTCCCCTTTGATGACTTTATATGTAGGGCTTTCTAATCCACTAGCTACATTTTTATATAGTGACCCTCTGGTTGCTAAATTTATACATATTATGGGATATGGAACAGTTCTATTAGCACTACAACATACATTTTCAGGTATACTATTGGGACTCAATAAACAAACAAATACTACTGTTAATAGACTGATAGGCATGATTATTCGCGTAATTTTAATATATATATTTGTTGGAAATCCAAAACTTGGAATCAATGGTTTTTTTATTGCTTTTTATATATCTAATCTAATTATTATTGCTTTAGATATTATTGTATTAAGAACCGTGGTTAAAATTAATCTCAATTATATAGATACTATAGGAAAACCCTTATTTGCTTCCATCTTCATGATTGGAGCTATCTATATATCTTACTATGATATAGGATGTCTTCAAAATACTAATCTCTTCGGATTTATATCTAGTTTATTAGTTGGTGCTCTAGCTTATATTTTTATCCTGTTCCTTACTAAAGCAATACCTAAAAATCTCTTTAAAAAATTAATTAAGATACGTTAATATGCTTAAACAAAATATGTAAACTATAGTATATATTGTAACTATTTTGTATCTACTGCTTTAGTAAATTATTGTATAATTTAATCAAAGGAGATGAGGATAATGAGAAATAGAAAATTAGTTTATTTAATGGTTTTAATCTTGTCTTTTTCTTTGATAGTCTCAGGATGTAGTGCAAAGAAATCTGAATCATATGATAAGGCTACTCAAGATATGGCTCCTACTGAACCATCAAGGGGGATAGATGATAGTGTTTCTGAATCAGTAGAAATGGAAGAAGAAATCAAAGAAAAATACGATCTAATCGAACCTGATAAGATAATTACCACAGTATCAATTTCTATGCAAACTAAAGAATTTATGGATACTGTTGAAAAGTTAAATGTTCTAATAGGCAAGTATAAGGGTTATATCGAAAGCTCCAATATTTCCTATAATAATTACGTTTATTCATCTGGCCTAAAATATTCTGATTACTCCATTAGAATCCCAAGAGAAAACCTAGAGAAGTTTAAAAATGAATTAAAAGAAATTGGAAATATTATCTCTGAAAATACTTCTAAAGTAGATATTACTAAACAGTATAGGGATACTGAGTCTAGACTAAAAGTCTTAGAAGTTAAAGAAGGAAGAATTCTAGACTTACTAAAGAAAGCAGAGAAAATGGAAGATATTATAACTCTTGAAAACCAACTTAGTAATATTATATATGAAAAGGAAAATCTAACTGCTAATATAATGGATATGGATGATAAGGTAAATTACAGTACTGTTCATTTCCAACTTGAAGAAGTAGCAAAACTAACTCCTGGTGAAAATGTAAAAACTCCTTTCTGGACTAAGGTAGGAAATGCATTTAAAGGTTCCGTATATTTCTTTGGCAGAAATATTGAAAACTTAATTATATCCTTTATCTATTTTCTTCCATATGGACTAATCATAGGCGTTATGGCTTATGTAGTATGGAAATTTATGAAAAAGAGGAAGGATAGGTTTTATAAAGAGTAGCATCGAGTAGGAGGTAATTAATTATTTTAATTACCTCCTCTCATACCATCAACTCCATGATTTCCCTTGTTGGCTACCACTTTCTTAAATGCTTCAAAGAAGTTTCTCTTATCCACTATTTCACCAAGTAGGTTTTTAATATCAATTTTCGACTTGGCTTTCAGATTTGACATCACGATGGACACCCTTGTCTTAAGCTAACGGTTGGACTATCAACCCCCGCATCAAATTTTACCGACTAGTTTACGCCCATGCTGGGCACACAATAATAAACGAGCTAACCAAAAGGTTAGCTCGTTTATTTGAAATGTATATACGATTAAATGATGTGGGGCAACACTCCTATCCCTCTGCCCCACTAAATAAAATTGTATCCAGCTTTTAATGCTGCTGAATTAAGTGCTTCAAATTTTTCTTTCCCTTTTTTCCTGAACATATCGTTCATTCCATCTAATGCTTCTTCTTCAGTAAAATAACCTGTTTCTTTTACTATAACTCCAGCCATAACTATATTTGCACCTTTTGGGTGATTTATTTCTTCAGCCATAGTCATACAAGGAACTTCTATGATTTTAATATCATCTCTTGTATTTAAGGATGCATCTATCATATCAGAATTGACTATAATTGTACCTCCTGATTTAACAACTGGAATAAATTGTTTGAAAGCTGGTATATTCATAGCTAATACAATATCCGGCTCGTCTATGGAAATATGATAAATATAACCTTCACCAAATTTTACTGTACAGTTTGCTGTTCCACCTCTCATTGCTGATCCATATTGAGGACTCCATGTTGCATGATATCCTTTATAAATAGCCATTTGTGATATTAATAACCCTGCAGTAAGCACTCCTTGTCCACCAAAACCTGCGAAAACTATTTCTTTCATATTATTTCACCTCCCTAGTCTTAAATTCCCCTACTGGGAAATATGGAATAAGCTCTTCTTCTATTCTTGTCATAGCTTCTTTCGCTGTTTTTCCCCAGTTAGTTGGACATGGTGAAAGTACTTCTACTACTGAGTATCCTTCTCCATTAATTTGTGCTTCTAGAGCATTTTTAATATATGATTTTAATTTATTAATATGGGCTGGATTGTGTACACTTCCTCTAGCTGCATAAGCTGGTTTAAATTGACTAGCTACTAATTCTGGGAATTTTATTGGTAAACCAGTAATAGAACAATCTCTTCCGTATGGTGTTGTTGCAGTTTTTTGTCCTGGCATAGTAGTATTACTCATTTGTCCACCTGTCATACCATAGTTTGTATTGTTAATTATAATGGCAGTAAATTTTTCATTTCTATAAGCTCCACTAGTGGTTTCTGAAAGACCTATACTATATGCGTCTCCATCTCCTTGGTATGCTATTACAACATTGTTAGGATTTACTCTTTTCATTGCTGTAGCTACAGCACCTACACGTCCATGGGAACAGTGTAATCTATCTGTCTCCAAACCTCCTCCTAAGAGACTTGAGCAACCTACACCTATACCAAATATTACATTTTTATCTTGGCCTAATTCTTCAAGACATTCAGCTATAAGTCTAATAACTATGCCATGTCCACATCCTGGACAGAAACCCATAGGTCTATCTACAATTTCAGGAACTTTTCTTGTCTTTGCCATTTTAATACACCTCCTTCATTTCACCTGTAATTACTTTATTGAAATCTTCTTTTATAACTTTATTCGATGGAATACCAAATACATGTGGATTACAATAAACAGGTACATTGTTTTCCATTACCCTTTTTACAGTTAGTGCAATATCATCTACTAATTGTCCAGTAGCATTTGCTTCTATTGAAATAAATCCTTTTACATTTGGATTAACTTGTACAAAAGCTTTTTCTGGAAAAGGCCATACAGTTATTGGTCTAATAAATCCTACCTTGTGTCCTTCAGCTCTTAATTCTTCTACTGCTCCTTTAGCTGATCTACCTGGTAAACCGTATGCTACAAATACATAATCTGCATCTTCTAAGTAAGCTGATTCCCATCTTTGCTCATTAGCTTTTACAGTGTTATATTTTTCATTGAGTTCTACAGATTCTGTCATACTATTTCTATCAAATATACCGATTTTCTTGTTAGTATACTTTCCATCAAATCCCCAAGGATATCTTTTTGGCTCTTGCATTTCAGGTAATTCACAAGGTTCCATCATTTGTCCTAAGGCGCCTTCTGACATGAATACTGATACCATTCTATATTTTTCAGCTAAATCAAAGGCTAAAACCATTAAATCAACTGCTTCTTGGATACTAGATGGACATAATACAATACATCTATAGTCTCCATTTCCTCCGCCTCTTGTTTCCCTTAAATAATCGCATTGCGCTGTTAATAGAGTTCCTATACCATTACCATATCTAACCATATTTACGACTACTGCTGGTAATTGTTCATCAGAAAGAGTAGTCATACCTTCTTGTTTTAAACTAATCCCTGGACCTGATGATGCTGTTATAGCTCTAACTCCACAGGCTGAGCCACCTATTATCATATTGATACCTGCAATTTCAGACTCTGCTTGTATAAAAGTTCCACCAACCTCATTCATTCTCCAAGACATATATTCCATTATCTCCGTAGAAGGAGTAATAGGATATCCTGCATAAAGTCTAGCCCCAGCTCTTACTGCAGCTTCTGCTATGGCTTCATTTCCTTTTATCATATCGCCCATTTTCTTTGCCTCCTTTTTATAATTACTAATCGCCTAATACTTCATAAACTCCATCTGGACATGTTGTATAGCACATACCACATGCAATACATTTGTCATGGTCTATAACTGTATACTTATATCCTGCTCCGTTTATGCCTTCGCCAAAGAATATAGCTTGTTTTGGACAAACTTGTATACAAAGACTACATTGTTTACATCTTTCTGGTTTTGTTAGTACTTTTGCCATTGTTCTTCCTCCTTTTTTTGAGTTGAATAATCAGAACATCGTTCCGATTTATAAATAATATAATATATTTAATTAAAAAGGTCCTAAATTAATCGCTACAGCAATTGAAATAAAGATTAAAGCAATTACATTCCATATACAAA
>CAYMGW010000210.1:0-4949 GCA_964390085.1 uncultured Tissierella sp. | reverse complement strand
TTTGACCTACTAAAGCTCACTATCGTTCCCTAAGTTAGGTCATAAAAAAAGGGCTTCATCTCATCTAAAGGACGAGAGGAAACCCGTGGTACCACCTTAATTCGCATAAAGCCTCAACCACGTAACGTGTGGGAACGCAATAATCAAATTGAAACTCCAGAACTGTAATTCACTAAATCAAGGATATAGACTTCTCACCAATAGCCTATTCTCTGTGGATTTACCTTTAATTAGCTACTAAAATCCTTCATAGTTTATTATATAATTTACTATATATTAATATAATATGCTGATAATGTCAAGGAGTACATAAAAAATGTCCAGACATGGCTGGACATTCTATTTTCTTATTCAACTTTAAGTTCTACGCTGTTTTCCCATAATCCATGGATATTGCAATATGATGATGCATAGATTGTACCTGATTGCTCAGCTTTAAATCTTAGAGCTGCAAATGGTTCAGTTAATAGTCCGCTTTCACCATGAGCTGCAAAGTTAAAGTTGCCAATTTCAATTGGGAATTTGTGTCCTTCTGGTTGGAAATACACTTTTATCCATGCTATGTAATGCTCGAATGTATTTGGATGTGCTATTTCCTCTCCAACAAGAACCTTAACATCTACTAAATCACCTTTTTTAACTGTTTCAGGTGCATGAATTACAGGTACGTGTTTTTCACCTTTCCAATCTCCACTTTGATACAGACTACTTAAATTTTTCATATATAAATCCCTCCACAATAATTATTATTCAATGTTCAATAATTGTTATACCCAAGTGTCTAAAAAATTAATCAATATTATTAACTAAACATTTAATATATAGAGTATAATAGAGATAGATATTCTTTAAGGAGAGATGATATGGGAAATATAGAATTGATAGCCACTGCAACTTTTGGCTTAGAGGCTGTAGTTAAGAGGGAATTAATTAATTTAGGATATAATGATTTAAAAGTAGAAAATGGTAAGGTTATATTTTCTGGTACAGAAAAGGATATACCAAGGACTAACTTATGGCTTAGAACAGCAGATAGGGTACTTTTAAAAATGGGTGAGTTTAAGGCTTTAACCTTTGAGGAATTGTTTGAAAAAACAAAAGCACTTCCATGGGAAGAATGGATTACAGAAGATGGGAACTTTATTGTGGAAGGTAAAAGTATTGACTCAAAATTATTTAGTATATCTGACTGTCAAAGAATAGTTGAAAAAGCAGTAGTAGAAAAACTAAAGACTAAATATAATGTAGAGTGGTTTGAAAAAACAGGACCAAAGTATACTATTGAAGTATCTCTATTAAAAGATATAGCAACTTTGACGATAGATACTTCAGGAGAAGGACTTCACAAAAGAGGGTATAGAGACAGACAAGGAGATGCACCTATAAAAGAAACCCTTGCTGCTGCAATGATATTACTCAGTTATTGGAATAAGGATAGAGTACTCTTTGATCCATTCTGTGGATCAGGTACTATTCCAATAGAGGCAGCTATGATAGGCAAGAATATAGCTCCTGGTCTCGATAGAAATTTTGCTGCAGAGGAATGGCCTAGGATAAAGAAGGAATACTGGACAGAGGCGAAAAAGGAAGCTTTTCAAGCTATAGATAACAAAACGAAACTACACATATTAGGCTGTGACATAGATAGAAAATCAATTCTTCGTGCAAGGGATAATGCTGCTAATTTTGGATTAGAAGATGATATTGCATTTTTTATCAAAGATATGAGAGATGCAGAGCTTAAAAATGAATATGGCGTAGTTGTTACCAACCCACCTTATGGAGAACGTTTAAGTGAAAAGAGAGAAGTTGAAAGACTTCATAAAGATTTAGGCCTTAAATTTAAAGAATTGGATACTTGGTCAGTTTACGTAATTACTTCTGACGAAGATTTTGAGAAACATTACGGTAAGAAAGCAGATAGAAAAAGAAAATTATATAATGGAAGAATCAAGGTTGATTATTACCAATATTTTGGACCAAAACCAGAGAGAAGCAGTGAATAGTTAATAGTGAATAACTAATAGTTAAAAAAGATAAAAGATTTCATATCTTTAAGCTTCTAAACTATTCACTATTCACAATTAGTTATTAACTAAGTAAACAGGAGGGATAAGATGAACATTTATACTAAAACAGGTGATAAGGGAACAACTAGTCTTTTTGACAACAAAAGAGTATCAAAGGATGATATAAGGGTAGAGAGTTATGGAACTATTGATGAATTAGGGTCCTTTATGGGGTTGGCTAAAAACTATGTAGATGATGAAGAAATGTATGAAAAGATTCAAAATATACAGAACAAGCTTTTTACAGTAGCTACAAATTTAGCTACAGAAGATAGCACTAAAGTAAAATATCATATATTGGAAAATGATATAGATGATTTAGAAAAGATTATTGATTTATATATGGGTAGATTAAATAATCCTACTGGATTTATTGTACCAGGGTCAGGTAAGAAATCAGCACATCTTCATGTAGCAAGAACTATATGCAGAAGGGCAGAAAGAAGAATAATTACTTTGTCAAAACTTGCAGAAGTAGACCCACTAGTTATAAAATATGTAAATAGATTGTCGGATGCTTTATATGCAATGGCAAGATATTCAGAAGAGAAAGAAGTGGCTGTTAAGTACCAATAATTTATACTCAACTTAATATATTTGTATATATTAAAGAATATTTAAGTTTTATCATACTAAAGTAATAAATTTAATAAATAAGTAGAATTTATTTATTAAATAGTATAAAATAGGTACAAGAAGCACTTTACAAAATATTTAACAATATTAAATATTCTATAATGGGTGATAAGCATGCTAAGAAAAGAAGATTTAAATTATGTGGAAAAGAAAATAGAAGAATATGGTATGCTAAACTACCACGTACTTGAGGGGATGGCTGATTGGGTTCGTGTTGTGGATAAAGATGGAACTATTATATATGCAAATAAGACGATGAAGGAAGCTTTAGGGCATAATATTGTAGGTATGAAATGTTATAAATCTCATGGTAAAGGTGCACCTTGTAGTTTCTGTATTACAGAAAGAAGTATAAATACTGGGGAGATTGTACAAAAAGAGGAAAAAATTAATGGAAGATATTTCTCTGTAAAATCTTCTCCTGTTACTAATTCTGAAGGTAAAGTTTTTGCCGCTGTAGAAGTATTTAGAGATGTAACAAGAGAAAGAAAACTAGAATTAGAATTAATTGAAAAAAATAAAAAAATGAGTAAGGATCTTGGATTTGCTAAAAGAATTCAAGAAAGAATCTTACCAGATAAGGATATATTAGATAATATCGCTATTGATTATATTTATCGGCCATCTGAAATGTTGAGTGGTGATATGTTTGATGTTTTTCATATTGATGATGAAAACATAGGAATATATATATCAGATGTTTCAGGTCATGGTGTGGCTGCAGCGATGATGACCATGTTTATTAGGCAGACTATGAGATCTATAAAAGATGATATTCGTGATCCATCGGCTGCATTATCAGAGCTATATCGAAGATTTAGCACATTAAATTTAGATGTGGATAAATATTTTACAATATTTTATGGTGTTTTTAATAAATTAACATATGAATTCACATACTCTAATGCCGGACATAATTGCATACCTATTAAGTATAACAAGAACAGCATGGAGATGCTGGAAATAAAGGGATATCCTATGACTTTACTCTTTGATGAAATACTCTATGAGGAGAAAACAATTAAATTGAGTGAAGGTGATAAAATATTATTTTATACTGATGGGATTACTGAAGCAAAGGACAAAGAAGGAAGAGAATTTGGCATAGATAGTGTAATGCAGATTATAAATGATCACAAAGAAAATATTTTAAATGAGATAAATAACAATATTGTAGTTCATAGCTGGGGTGAACAGCAAGATGATTTTGCTTTAGTATTGATGGAAGTTATTAAATAAATAGACTGAATAAGCATTTGCTTATTCAGTCTATTTTTATGGTATAATATAACTGATATAGGATTGCTTACCTATAATATGTTTGATATAATATTAACAAAAGGGGATGATTTTTTGAATTGGTCCAGTTTATTGTTTAAAAAGGAAGGAAATATTGGAATTCTCTCTCTCAACCGACCAGATGCATTAAATGCACTTAATTCAGAATTACTAGATGAATTAAATCAAGCTATAGACATGATTAACAATGATGAAGATATACATGTGCTTATATTAACTGGTGAAGGTAGAGCTTTTGTAGCAGGTGCAGATATTGGAGAAATGAGAGGCATGAATTCTATTGAAGCGAGAGCCTTTGCTGAAAAGGGATTATCTTTATTTAGAAAGATCGAGCTTATGGAAAAGCCAGTTATAGCAGCTGTAAATGGCTTTGCTTTAGGTGGTGGATGTGAACTATCTATGTGTTGTGATATTAGGCTAGCATCAGAAAAGGCAAAATTTGGACAACCAGAGGTGGGTCTTGGAATTACTCCAGGATTTGCCGGAACTCAAAGATTATCTAGACTTGTAGGAGTAGGCAGAGCAAAAGAGCTTATATTTACATGTGATATAATTGGTGCAGAAGAAGCATATAGAATTGGTTTAGTTAATAAAGTTGTAGCACCAGAAGAATTAATGAGCGCTGCTATTGAAATGGCAAATAAAATATTATCTAAGAGTCAGCTTGCAGTAAGATATTCTAAGACAGCTATAAATAGAGGAATAGACACGGATTTAGATATTGGAATGGCTATTGAAAAAGATTTATTTGGATTATGTTTTGCAACAGAAGATCAAAAAGAAGGAATGGGGGCGTTTTTAGAAAAACGTACACCTAACTATAAATTAAAATAATTTGGAGGTGCATTATGAAAAAGATAGGTATATTAGGTAGAGGGACTATGGCTTGTGGTATAGTTCAGATTTTTGCACAAAAGGATTATGATGTAGTTATGTGGGTTAGAT
>CAYMGW010000209.1:0-4960 GCA_964390085.1 uncultured Tissierella sp. | reverse complement strand
TTTTGTAGGTTCTGGTGGAGTGATTAATGCATCCAATATCAAAGTTAACCCAGAACTTGCCAATTACAACAAAATTGCCATATCTAGAACTGGTGGAATTAGCGATGGGGATATAGCTAAGGATATATATGAGCTAAGAAGCAAGGCTATATTCGAGGCCTTAGGGTATGAAGATATGGATATAGATGATTATTATAGGGATATAATTCTAGAACTTGGATTAGAAAGAGAGTCCTCACGACTTATTGCTGAGAACCAAGGTTTTTTAATAAAAACCATAGATGAAAAAAGAAAAAGTATATCATCAGTATCATTAGATGAAGAAATGGCAGATATGATAAAATTCCAACATTCATATACAGCAAACTCTAGGGTTATAAATGCTATTGATGAAATGATAGAGACTGTAGTGACAAGAGTTGGATTAGTGGGGAGGTAGTTAAATGTTTTTTGGATTTAATTCTGCAGTAAGAGGACTTCTTGCATCACAAAGATCCTTATATACTACAAATCATAATATAGATAATGCAAATACAAAGGGATATTCAAGACAACAAGTAGAGCAACAGGCTACAAATCCATTTAAAATGCCAGGTATAGGATTCTTAGGTACTGGTACAGAAATATATAATGTTCAAAGGATACGAGATTCCTTTGTAGATTTCAAGTATTGGAATGAAATGGCTCCATTGGGAGAGTGGGAAATAAAGAAAAATTCTTTGACAGAAATAGAGAAATTAATGGGAGAACCTTCCAAGAGTAGCTTTACACAATATATGAATGATTTTTATAAAAGCTTAGATGAAATGAGTAAAAATCCATCAGATATCTCCTTTAGGGAGCCAGTAAGAGAAAATGCCCTAGCGTTTACTAAGCATATCAATGAAACAGCACAAAGATTGATGAATATGAAGAAAGAAACAGAATATGAAATAGATACAAAAATAAAGCATATAAATAGCCTAAGTGAACGAATAGCAGGACTAAACAAACAAATTTACTCCCTAGAAACAGATGGAAAACAAGCAAATGATTTAAGAGATAGAAGAGAACTGTTGGTAGATGAGGTATCTAAGATTGCAAATGTAAAAGTAAATGAATCTGCAGATGGAAAATATAATATTTCCCTTAGTGGAATCTCCATAGTAGACCATTTATATACAAATAAACTGTCACTTAAAACCATAGATACTGGAGTTGAAAAGAAATACAAATTAGCCTGGGAAAATGGTGGGGAAGTAAATCTAAAGTCAGGTGAATTAAAAGGACTATTAGATATGCTTACAGGAAATGGAGAAGGCAATACTTATAGAGGTATACCATTTTTTCAAAAACAGTTAGATGAGTTCGCTAAGGGATTTGCAGATAAGTTTAATGATTTGCACAGTAAGGGATATGGGTTAAATAAAGATGATTTAGCAGGAGATTTTTTTGTTTATAATCCAAATAATCCTGCATCTAGCTTTACCCTACATCAAGACATAATAAATGATATAGAAAACATAGCAGCAGCAGGAAATCCTGGTGGTTCAACAGAGGATAATATAAATCTTTTAGCCCTTATAAAACAAAGAGAGGACAAAGAGTTCTTCTCAGGAGGAATATCACAAGGAACTCCAGATGATTTCATTAAAGCCATGATTTCTTCCATGGCAGTAGATAGCCTACAGGCCGAAAGATTTTATAAAACCCAAGAATTAATGCAAAAGAACATAAATACAAAACGTCAATCTATATCCGGAGTAGATTTAGATGAAGAAATGGCAGACATGATAAGATTTCAACACGTATATGTAGCCTCATCAAAGATGATATCAACCATGGATATGATAATAGACATTACTGTAAATAGATTGGGAATGGTTGGGAGGTAGTGTAATTGAGAATAACAAATAATATGCTTGTAAGCAATATGACATATAATTTAAATAATACTCTACAAAGGTTAGAGAAATTACAATATGAAATGACCGAAGGAAAGAAATTTAGAGTACCATCAGATGACCCAATAGGTGCAAGTAAATCCTTGAAATTTAATACTGATATATCAAAGGTAGAGCAATACCTTAGAAATACAAAGGATGCATCCTCTTGGATGAAAGAAACAGAATCTGCACTAAAGGAAATAAATGCTGTACTTCATAGGGTAAACGAATTAACAGTGCAAGCTGCCAATGGAACTAACTCTGAAGATTTAGATAAGATAAAAGAAGAGATAAAAGAACTAAAGGGACATTTAATTCAAATAGGCAATACTACCTATGCAGGAAGATCAATATTTACAGGATTTAAGACAGATCAACCCTTATTGGATGAAGATGGAAAGTACTTAGTAGATTTGAAGAAATATGAAGTTCCCGTATTAGATGAAAATGGAATTCAAATAGGGACAGAAGAAAAAGATGAAATATTCGTATATAATGTAGGAGTTGCGGAAAGAGTATCAGTAAATACTTTAGGGAACAAGGTATTTGGAATAGTAGGAGCAGCTAATAGGTATACTGATGAAGTAACAGGTGGAACGGATAAAGCCTATTTAGTCGATATGTTTGATAATCTAGAAAAAGCCCTAGGAGATAAAGCTACTGGTGTAGAGCCTGACCAAGCCGGACTCCAATCAGCTCTAGCAGATATAAAAGATGCAATGAGTAATATCCTATCAGTTACAGCAGAAATAGGAGCAAAGGCCAATAGATTAGACCTAACGAAAGGCAAAATAGAAACTCAAGTAGTGAACCTTAAGGAATTATTATCTTTCAATGAGGATGTTAGCTTGCCAGAAGCTTATATGAAGCTAGCTATATCAGAAAATGCATATAGAGCAAGTTTAGCAGTAGGTTCTAGAATAATACAACCAAGTTTAATGGACTTTCTAAGGTAAAAAGCTTATAAGGGGACTTTCGTCCTCTTTTTTAGTTTTTAGGTACAAATACTCATAGAAGAAGATTTAAAATTAATGTATAATAATCCCAAATTTTGTATTATAATGGGATTAGTGTCGAAAGTTTTTCAATTGTGCATTGGGTAAGTGCCCTTTGGGTATGAATTGTGCATTGAATCAAGGAGGTAATATAAATGAAAATGAAGACTACGAATTTTGGAGAAATAGAGGTAGAAAAAGAAAAAATAATATTTTTTGAAGAAGGAATTCCAGGATTTGAAGAAGAAAAGGAATTTATAATTATATTAAACGAGGATAAGGAAAATCCCTTTCATTGGTTACAATCAATTAATAATGAGGAGCTAACCTTTATTGTCATAAATCCATTTGAGATATTTAGTGATTACGATATATTACTTCCACAAACAGCAATAAACAAATTAAAGATAGAAAAAGAAAAAGATGTAATTATATATACAATAGTAGTAATACCAGAAGATATAAATAAAATGACAACTAATCTTTTAGGACCAATTGTGATTAATACAAAGGAAAGGTTAGGTAAACAAGTAATCCTAGATGATGAAAGGTACACTACAAAGCATTTTATTTTCAACCAAGACTCCGAAGTAGGAGGTCAATAATATGCTGATACTTACTAGAAAAAAAGATGAATCCATAATTATAGATGGAAAAATTGAAATAAAAATAATAGAAATAGAAGATGGAAAAGTTAAAATTGGCATTGATGCACCAAAAGATATTGATATAATACGTAAAGAATTGTATAAAAGAATGCAGGAAGAGAATTTAGCTGCCCTCAACAATATTTCTAGACTAGAAGATGTAAAAAAACTCTTCAATAAATAAGGCAATTGAATTTGCAATTACTCAAGGAGGAGCAATAGCTACCATGGAAGGTAAAGAAAGATCTTGTATTAACAAAAATGGATTTTGGAAGGTATTGATAGTAGACGATGATAATTTTATACATAGGATGCTAAAAGAAATGAATAAAGACCTTACCTTTGAAGATAAAGGTATAGAATTTTATAGTGCTTATTCATCTAGTGAAGCTATCAATATATTAAAAGAGAATAAAGACATAGCCCTAGTACTATTAGATGTATTTCTAGAAGAAAAGGATTCAGGTCTAGGCTTATCAAAATACATTAGGGAAGATTTAAAGAATACTGATATTAGAATCGTTTTAATGACAGGAAAAGGCTCTAATAGCTTACAGGATGAAATCATATTAAATTATGATATAAATGGCTATGAAAATAAATCAGACTTATTCTCCAAAAAGATGAATACGGTTATTTTGTCATCCCTAAGATCCTTTAGGGATATCAATCGTATAAAAAACAATAGAGAATCAATGGAAAAAGTAGTATCATCCATATCTACACTATATGAAAAAGATGCATTAAATGATTTCCTAATATCTAGCCTATGTCATCTTAGTTCCTTAATCAATCAATGTAAAGGCGTAGGAAAAGAAAATTGTCCTATAAATTCCTTTGCAGCAGTGAGACAAGGAGAAACCAATATATTTAATATAGTTGGTGGAACTTGTAAATATAAGAATTTCGTTAACAAAAGCATCAGAGAAACTATATCAGAAGCTGATTTGATGAAAGTCAATAAAATATATAATGGTGGAGAACATGAACTTTTTGATAACTGCTATATTGCTAGATACAAAAGCACAGCAGGAAATGAAGCCATTATATTTATAGAAAATGATGGCGAAAGTGAGCCTGTGGATATGGAATTATTAGATGTGTTCCACAAAAGCATATCAGCAACCTTTGATAACCTTTGTTTAAACCTAGAAATAGAAGCAACACAAAAAGAAATATTATATACTCTAGGAGAAGTTACAGAAGCTAGGTCAGAAGAAACAGGCTCCCATGTAAAGAGAGTCTCTAAATATTGCCAACTACTAGCAGAAAAATATGGATTAACACAAAGAGACACTATGCTCCTTACCCATGCTTCACCAATACATGATATAGGTAAGGTTGCAATCCCTGATAATATACTACTTAAACCAGGCAAGCTAACACCAGAAGA